>JBBIUL010000296.1:0-2512 GCA_037440265.1 Nitrospira sp.
TACTGCCTACGAGAAAGGCTGTGATGTCCCTCGGTGAACGTGTCGGAGACTACTACAGGGAGCTGAATGCTACGGCAGAGAAAACCATTCTTCGCCTGCTTCTCAAATCAATCGGCAAAGGAGAACTCGACGCCTATTACCGGGGATATTACCAGAAGGTGAAGGAAGCCCTTGAAGAATGGCAGGCAACAGGTAGAGACCGGCTCTTCCACAGCAGCACAGCCGCCATCATTGTCGGGTCCAGGCCCGGTGCCAGCTGTCCTGCCGAAGACGCGCTGCTCGCAGCACAAAACATCCTGCTTGCTGCACACAGCATGGGGCTCGGCTCCTGCCTCATCGGTTTTGCCGTTGCGGCGATGAAGAAAGACCCTTCTGTCAAAAAGGCTATCGGCATTCCTGACGAAGAGGACGTCCATGCGGTCATCGCCCTTGGATACCCTGATGAGACCTACCAGAAACCAGCAGGCCGCAAAAAAATTACACCGCGTTATTTCGAAGGATAGTAAACCCCGTGTTCACTAAACAAGGAATATTATTTCTACCCCGCCGCAAGCAGCGGGGCTTTCTAACGGAGTAAACAAAACATCCGCTTGGCGCAGGATACCGCCTCAAACGTTTATAGGACTTCAAATGTGCCTCACTGCATTGCAAGAGTCCTTAAAAATAGAGCGCCCATTGACAGGAGTCCTGCCCGCTCTCCAAGACGCAGCAAGGTTGCAGCGGGGCGTGTTTGTTTTTATACTTTTTATATGGCTGTCCGGTGTTCATATTGCGGGAGAGACTACGATGTCACCCTTTTTGAATTCGGCAGGACCGTCACCTGTGAATGCGGAGAGACCGTCACCTTCAGGCACGAGCAGACAGCGGACGATGTATCCTCAGCGCTGATATCCGAGGAAATGAACCTAAAGGAGATCATAATTATGGCTGACCGGATCTCATCTCTGATCGTCGCAACAGACTATCCCATGATAGATATTGAGATAGAGAAACAGAAGCTGCGGGAGAAGATAGAGGAGCTCTTTCCTGAAAAAGCAGACCTCTATGACCTTATATATGAACCGCGGTTCAGAAGGCTGACGGAGCAGTTCAGGGAAGAATAATAAAACGATTTTTTTCTGTTCAGTCAAGCGGGGCTTTTTAACAACAGCCTGTTCGATTTCCAAAAAACCGTCAATTATTGAGCCCTGCCCCCTTTGTCTTTTCCAGTGAACTCAAGGATATGGAGCCCCCCGCCGGACCGGTCGGTGATGTAAATCAATCCGCGATAATCGAGATCAACGTCATTTGTTTGCACCGGTCTTCCTGACCCGGACTCAGGCACATAAAAGCCGACCTCAATGGGCTGTGACGGTTCACTGATGTCAACAACTCTCAGACCGGCATTAAAGTATGCAATGTACAGCAGCGTCCCTGTAATGAGCTTCCCGTCCTTCGTTTCTGCAATCTGGTGCGGACCAAACCGGCCTCCCCGTTTGCAGAAATCACCCTCGGGGACATGGAAAGAAGTCAACAGAAACGGCTTTGTCTCGTCTTCAGCATCGAAAATATAGAGCTGCGGCCGGCTTTCCAGGCAGTTGGAAGCCAATGCCTCTTCAGAAACAACAAGGAGGCGACGCTGCTTCCCTGCGCCTGCCGCCGCAGGTAACTTCCGGGGCACCACGTAGGGAACGGTGGTATGAGACCTGGTTAATCCGGGAAGGGAGCTGATGTGGGCAATCTTCTTTGGACGACCTTTTTCAGAAATATCGAGGACTACCACATCCCCTCCGAAGAGATAAGAGAGATACGCCCTGTCTTCTGAAACCACCGGATGATGCAGGCCCACCCTGCGTCCTGCTTCGCCGGGTGCCTGGCCGTGAAGCCCCCAGTTTGCTACGAACCTCGGTTTGTGCGGGTTGGTCAGGTCATAGATCATAAGGTGCCGGCCGCTCCACCCCGGCCAGACCCCTGAGAAATAAGCGAAGCCGGTTTGCACATCCCACCAAGCTTTATGGGCCTCAGTGAACCCCCCTATCTCAGAAACAAGTCTTGGAGCGTGCCGGTCGGTGATGTCCCACACCTCGAACCCTGTAAACCGGTCTGCCTCCTGGTTGCGAAGCAGATAGTCCCTCCCGTCAAAATACTTTTCTGCCACCTGCACAGCCCGGCTCTCAGCGCCTTCATGCCCGGGGAGATGAACGATTATTTTGGGATCTTTTGGGTCAGCAACATCGATGATCGTTGTGCCGTTCGGCTCAACCTTGCCGGTCAACGGGTTCCGTGCCGAGCCACGATGATGTCCGACGTAGGCGTAATCCCCCCTGAGCGTCACTTGCAGTGCGGCACGGCCCTGCAGGCTGCTATAACCCACAAGCCGCAGATTGACTGCCTCAGCTCCCAGAGTTACGTTCGGTGCAGCCAGCAGCAACGCAGAAATGATCAGTGTACGGACGAACTTGAACACTCGAGCAGCAGATTTCATTTCAGAACAACGGATCATATTCTATTTTATCCGGTACAGCTTGAAACG
>JBBIUL010000297.1:0-2481 GCA_037440265.1 Nitrospira sp.
GTTGTTCCGATAAGCTTTGTCTCTGACCATATTGAAACCCTCTATGAAATTGATCTGTTATATAAGAAAATGGCTGAAGGTCTGGGCATGAGATTACGGAGGGTTGAGTCGCTCAATACTTCACCGTTGTTTATCTCGGCACTCAGGGATATTGTCCTGAACAGCATAAAGGATGCCGGATGGGAAAAATAGCCATAGCAGGCGGCGGAATCTCGGGACTTTCTCTGGCTTATTTTCTCAGTGAAAAACTGCCGACTGCTGACATATCGGTTTTTGAGTCCGAACACAGGCTGGGCGGCAAGATATGGACAGACAAAGCAGACGGGTTTCTCTGCGAAGGCGGAGTAAACGGCTTCCTTGACAACAGGCCGAAGACGCTCGAACTTTCAAAAAAGATTTCGCTTGATCCTCTCAGGAGCAATGATGCGTCGCGCAAGCGGTTTGTTTTCTCGGAAAAGCGGCTCAACCGTCTGCCTGAATCACCTCCTGCCTTTCTTGCCTCAGGACTCCTCAGCCTTCCGGGCAGGCTCAGGGTGCTGTCTGAGATGATCATCCCCGGGAATGTCAAGGAGGAGGAGAGCCTTGCAGATTTTGCACGGCGGAGACTGGGAAAAGAAGCCTATGAAAAACTCATTGACCCCATGGCATCCGGGATATATGCCGGAAACCCTGAAACGCTGAGCCTCAGGGCATGTTTCCCAAAGGTGTATGAGCTTGAAAAGAATTACGGCGGGTTGATCCGCGGAATGCTGAAGCTCCAGAAGGAGAAGAAGCGGCAGGGGAAAGGAGAAAAGGTCGGGGCAGGCCCCGGCGGCACGCTTACGTCATTTTACCATGGTATGGGTGAGATGGTTGACGCATTGAAAACCGTGCTCGGCAACAGGGTAATTCCTGGCAGGCAACTGGTGTCTGTAGAAAGGCAGGGCGAGCGGTATCTGCTTTTTTTTTCTGACGGGTCGACCTTTGAAACCGAGGCCCTTGTGCTGGCGGTTCCGGCTTATGAGGCAGCGAACCTGCTTAAGAACCTGGATACAGGGTTTTCAGATATCCTTTCTGAAATTATTTATCCTTCGTTGTCGGTTGTCTGCTTCGGGTACAGGAAAGACAAGATAACTGCATCTCTTGACGGATTTGGTTTTCTCATCCCGTCGAGAGAAAACAGGAAGATACTCGGCACATTGTGGGATTCAAGCATATTCCCGAACAGGGCTCCTGAGGGGTATGTTCTTCTAAGGAGCATGGTCGGGGGGGCCAGGGCATCAGAACTGGCAATGCTTGATGACGCACCTTTGACTGAGATGGTTTTAAAGGAATTGAAAGATGTCATGCAGATCGATAAAGCGCCTGATTTTGTCAGGATTTACCGGCATGAAAAGGCTATTCCGCAATATACCGTAGGGCATCTCCGGAGGATGAAAGATATCGACGACAGGCTTCATAAACATAAAAACCTCTTTCTCACCGGCAATGCATACCGGGGCATAGGCGTCAATGACTGCATAGAAAACTCAGGGAAACTTGCAGAGAAGATTGCTGGAATGAGCAATTTGCATTAAATAAGATTGAATTATGAGTGGTTAAGATATTATATTTAATAAACTGCTTTAAGTTATTTATCTGAAATAAAGGAGGTTTTCAGTGAGCATAATCAAGATTGCAGCCCTGCTGGTTTTTACCTTTTGTTTGTCGCATACTGTATCGGCTGAGGTAATGTCACAAAAGTTTACAAAAGAGGAGATGAAAAAAATGTCTGAGACAAAAGCTGTTATCGAAACAAAGTTCGGGAATATTGAGCTGAAGTTCTTTCCTGATGTGGCCCCAAACCATGTGAATAATTTCATCGAACTGGGCAAAACAGACTTCTATGACGGGACGATATTCCATCGCGTTATCCCGGGTTTTATGATACAGGGCGGAGACCCCAATTCTAAAGACCCAAACAAGGCAAGACACGGCATGGGAGGGCCCGGATATACAGTCAAGGCAGAATTCAACAACAAGCAGCATAAGCGGGGCATCCTGTCCATGGCGCGGTCATCTGACCCTGACAGCGCCGGCTCACAGTTTTTCATCTGTGTTGCTGATGCATTGTTCCTGGATAACACGTACACTGTTTTCGGAGAGGTTGTCTCCGGAATGGATGTGGTTGACAAGATCGTCAGTGCGCCGAGGGACCGCAACGATAACCCCAATGAGAGGATAGAAATGAAGGTCAAAATACTGGAGAAATAAATCTGGCTGATATCTTGGGAAGCTGATTTGATAAATTTATTTGAAAGGTATATGCTAAGTGATAATGGCATGCACAGGGATATATTGATCTCCACGATATTTTGTTTCGTAAGCGCTTTCAACAGCAAAGACAGCAGCCTTTTTTCAAATTCCATTTTTGCAATACAGAACGAATGGGCCCTGACCGGCTGTGACTAAATAAATTATTTCCAGAAAGGAGAGCACCTTGAAAGAGCAGGAGATAATTGA
>JBBIUL010000298.1:0-2466 GCA_037440265.1 Nitrospira sp.
CAACAGCATCACCGTCCATGCCCAATATGGCCGCCATACCGCCACCGGCAGCAGCGTTCATCAGTGCACCACGTTTCTGAACCAGCCTGAGGCCGGTAGAAAAATCAAAAGCACCCGCAGCATACAGGGCAGCGTACTCGCCAAGACTATGCCCGATAACAAAATCGGGCTTGTTGCCGCCATCCTCAATTTTTGACAGGTAACTCAGGACATCGACAATGTAAAGCGCCGGCTGGGTATAGTCGGTTCGGTTGAGCATGCCGCCAGGATTCTCAAGGCAGAGTTCCTTTATCGAGTAACCGAGAATTGCGTCTGCCTCGTTGACTAATCCAGAATAACGTTCAAAGAGTTCAGCCCCCATACCGGGAGACTGGGATCCCTGACCAGGGAACATAAATACCGTTGCCATAACAACCTCCAAAAGCCCGCAGAGTTGAATTGGTAATGTCGTATTGGAGATCTCCAGATCTTGCCGTCTCGCGGGAATCAACCAACAGACCGCTTCCCTGTACCGGGGAAGAAAGATATATATTTATAGTTTATTGCAGTTCAGAAAAAACGTGACAATCCTGCTTGGACAGGCACAGAATACACCTGGCTGACATCCCGAAATTACAACCCTTTTACGTCCCTGATTTTCCGGGTAAGCATCGGGAGAACCTCAAAGAGGTCCCCGACAATACCGAAATTCGCAACATTGAAAATCGGTGCATCAGGGTTCTTGTTTATTGCGATGATGATATCGGAAGACTGCATGCCGACGATATGCTGTACAGCACCGGAGATGCCGCAGGCTATATAGATCTTGGGGCTCACCGTCTTTCCAGTCTGGCCGACCTGATGCCGGTAGGGTATCCAGCCTTCATCAACCGCACCCCGTGACGCAGCAACAGATGCGCCAAGCGCTTCAGCGAGTTCATAGAGCAACTGGAATCCTTTGTCTCCTCCGACCCCCCTGCCTCCCGCAACTATGATATTCGCATCCTGGAGATTGACCGCTGTTTCAGATATCTCTTTGACAGTCTTCAATACCCTGCTCCGCGGGGCAGTTCCATTGTAGTTTACCTTGATAATTTCACCTTTGCGCGCTTCATCATATTCAGCCTTTTTCATCACCCGCGGTCTTACGGTTGCCATCTGCGGGCGCGTATAGGGACACAGGATGGTTGCCATTATATTTCCGCCAAAAGCCGGCCTCACCTGAAGCAGGTTTTTTGTCTCATCGTCAATCTCAAGCGAGGTGCAGTCAGCGGTAAGACCGGTCTTCAGCCGTGCCGCAACCCTTGGAATAAACGACCTGCCGATCGGCGTTGCCCCGGCGAGCACTATTTCCGGTTTATGCTCCTGTATGAGATCAGTCAAAAGCCCTGCGTACGGTTCGTCATTGAAAAGAGCAAAGTTATCATCACTGCAGTGGTACACCCGGTCTGCGCCCCATTTGATAAGGTCAGACGCATCACCAGGACCGAACAGCACAGCAGAAACCTCTGTGCCGAGTTTCCCGGCAAGGCTCCTCCCTGCACCGATCAGTTCGTATGAAACACCTGCAATTTTTCCATCCCGCTGTTCTGCAAAAATCCAGATGCCGCGTCCCTGTTCCTTCTCCCTGGCATCTGATTCCTCTGCAACCTCGGCAATGGCCCCCTCAGGACAGACACTCAGGCACGCCTTGCAGAGCTGGCACAACTCGTTTATCTCCGCAACTCCGTCTTTCATAACGATTGCGTCGTAAGGGCAGGATTCAATGCATGATTCACATCCGCTGCATTTATTCTTGTCGATCTTTATAAACATTTCAGTTCCTCAAGCGCTTTCACCAGAGCTCCAACCTTCTCTTCATTTGATCCCTCGAAAATCTTCCTGTCCTTCTTGGCTTCAGGGGCAAATATATTTCTGACCTGCGTAGGAGAACCTTTCAGTCCGATGTTCTCTTCCCCGGCCTTTATATCAGCCGCACTCATTTTTCTGATATCCGCTTTTTTTGCTGCCATCTTGCCTTTGAGCGAAGGCATCCTCGGGGTATTCAATTCCTTTACCACGGTCAGGAGCACAGGCAAGGCCGACTCTATGAGGTCATATCCGTCGTCCATCAGTCTCTGGACAACTATTTTCCCGTTGCCGACCTTTTCTATTTTGCGGACATAAGATATATGGGGGATGGCAAGGAATTCAGCCATCTCAGGGCCTACCTGCGCCGTATCCCCGTCAATTGCCTGTTTCCCGCAGATGATGACATCGGCGCCGAGGTGTTCAACCGCCTTTGCAAGGGTGTATGCCGTTGCCCAGGTATCAGCCCCGGCAAATGCCCTGTCAGTCAAAAGCACCGCACTGTCAACTCCCATGGAAATCGATTCCCTGAGGGCTGCCTCTGCCTGGGGCGGGCCCATGGTGACCGCGGTTACCGTACCGCCGGTTTGTTCCCGCATCTGGAGTCCTGCCTCGAGGGCATGCATGTCATAGGGGTTT
>JBBIUL010000299.1:0-2450 GCA_037440265.1 Nitrospira sp.
GCCGTTATCTTTCTGGAGTCCGTTTTTCATGTTTTTCGTATGCCTTGACGATTTCCTGAACGAGTTTGTGTCTGACCACATCCCGTTCGGAAAAATAAATAAAATTGATCCCGTCAATATTCTTGAGGATTTTCATGACCTCAACGAGGCCGGAGGTCTTGCCGGCCGGCAGGTCGATCTGTGTAACATCACCGGTGATCACCGTCTTTGAATTGAACCCGAGTCTGGTGAGATACATCTTCATCTGTTCTGATGTCGTGTTCTGCGCCTCGTCAAGAATAATGAACGAATCGTTCAGGGTTCTTCCTCTCATAAAGGCAAGCGGTGCGATCTCAATAATCCCCCGTTCTATGAGCTTCGCCGCCTTTTCCGCCTCCATCATGTCGAAGAGCGCGTCGTACAGCGGCCTGAGATAGGGATTTACCTTTTCATAGAGATCCCCCGGAAGGAAGCCAAGTTTTTCGCCAGCCTCTATCGCGGGCCTCGCGAGTACAATCCTGCTGATCTGCTTTTTCAGATATGCATTTATTGCCATGGCCATTGCGAGGTAGGTCTTGCCGGTGCCGGCAGGGCCTATGCCGATAACAATGTCATAGTTCCGTATCGCGTCAATATAATTTTTCTGGGTCTCAGTCTTCGGAATGATAAAACGGCGTTTTGAGGAGACGGGAATATTATTGAGGAAAAGGTCTTTCAGCGAGGTGTCGCTTCCGGCAGAAATCGACCGCACCGCATAGCGGATGTCCTCCGGTTTAAGGTTATATCCCTCAGAGCTTATAAAGCGGAGGTCGTTTATCAGTTTTTCGGCGGTCTTGATCGTATGGTCGTCACCCTTAAGGAATATCTTGTTCCCCCTCGTGCTTGCCGAAATGCCCAGTGTTTCTTCGATTACCCGCAGGCTCTTCTCGATGTCATTGAACAGGACAGGGTATTCCTTTTCGCTGTCAAACTCCAGTTCTATGGTATTCGTAAACGCTCCTATTCATTCTTGAAAGTAACAAAGGTATTCAGATTCTCATTTTTTTTCAGCTTCAAAGAGAGGATATCAGCGTCCTTTCTGTTCCTGAATTCCCCGGTTCTGACCTTGTATATTTTTTCGTTCTTGCTGTTTTTTGAAAGCATGATATATGTCTTATAGCCTTTTTTGTCAAAATTAGTCTTGAAATTCTCGGCATCGGCAGAACTCTTGAAGGCTCCCAGCTGGACGGTATAGATTATCTCTTTATCCTTGGTTCCCTGTGCCGGACTGACACCAGGGGCTGCCGGTTTCTGTTCATCGGTTTTAGCCGGGATCGTTTCATCGGCAGCTTTTCTTTCGGTTGAGACCCGAGGGTCAGTGCTGATCTGGGTCTCCTGGCTTTGAGCAGCCGGCTGGTCAGGCTGCCGGGAATCAGGAAGAACGGACAGGGCATCAGGTTTTTGCGGGGCCGCTGGGGCCTCGGCAGTCTGGGAAGGGACAGACGTATCCTCTCCTTTTGTCATCTTGCCGACAAAATAACCAAGGGTAAAGCTGAGTCCGGAAAAAATGACCACGATTACAATGATAAATTCCCTGCCCAATATAAACAGGGAAGGCTTGTCGTCCAGATCATTATAATTCATAGCAAAAGCATAGCATCACCATAAGAGAAAAATCTATACCTCATGGATGTTGCTGATTTATAAGCATTCAGCACCTGTTCGCGGCCGGCAAATGCTGAGACAAGCACCAGCGGGGTTGACCGCGGGAGATGAAGATTCGTGATCAGGGCATCGACTACCCTGAATGAATACCCTTCCTGTATAAAAATTCCGGTAGCTCCCTTTATGGAGCCGTTCGATGAGAATATTCTGCATGTGCCGCTTGCATGGCCCTCAAGGGCCCGTGTTGTGGTGGTCCCGACTGCTACGACCTTCTTTCCGCTGCTTTTGGCCTTATGGATCTCCGACAGCAGTTCAGGATCAATTTCGAAAAACTCGTCCTCCATCTCATGGTCTTCGACGTTCTCAGCCTTCAGGGGCCTGAATGTCCCTGCGCCGACATGAAGCGTTATGGTCCGAAAATGAACTGACCTGGCCCTGAGCCGTTCGATAAGCTCCTGAGTGAAGTGAAGGCCTGCGGTGGGTGCAGCGATTGACCCTTCATGTTCCGCATAGACGGTCTGATAGGCTGTCCTGTCATCGATGTCAGGGGCCCTTTTTATGTAGGGAGGGAGGGGCATGGCTCCTGCTTCCCGGATGCGGTCCATGAGATCAGGACAGGGACTGAAAAGCGCAGAGCTGCCCTCGGTTATCAATGCAGAAAGATGCTCTGATATTTTGATGCTTCCGGTATATTTTTCCTTTGACAGGATATCCCATGCATTTTCAGATGTCTGTCTGACGAGCAATATCTTCAGTCTGCCGCCGGTAGGTTTCTGTCCCACGAGAAGCGCCGGGAAGACCTTTGATTTGTTAGCAATGACGATATC
>JBBIUL010000300.1:0-2439 GCA_037440265.1 Nitrospira sp.
CAGGCAGTATCCTGACTATCAACACGGCAGCCTGCAACATTCTCAATGTATCGTCTTCTGAACTGATAAACAAACATTATAGCGTCCTTATGTCTCTTTTGAAGTCGGAAGAATTAAAAGAAGTGGTCAAAAACATAAGGGTGCGCGAATTCAGGGGATTTGAAAAAGAGATCAGGGTGAAGATCAAGGACAGGGTGGCAATGCTGAGGGTTTTCATTACTACGCTGAAGGATGCTCAGGACTTCCTGGGAACCCTTGTTGTTTTTGATGACCTGACTGAGGTGGTCAAGGCTCAGAAGACCCTGGCCTGGCAGGAGGTTGCCAGAAGGATAGCGCATGAGATAAAGAACCCGCTTACACCGATTAAGCTTTCAACTGAACATATGATAAGCAAATGGCAGAGACACGACGCAGATTTCGGACAGGTCTTTGAGCGCTCCACAAAGACCATTATCAAGGAGGTTGAAGGCCTCAAGCGGCTTGTCGACGAATTTTCACGATTCGGGAAGATGCCTGAAATTCACAAGAAACCGGCTGTCATTTCTACTATAATAGAAGAAGTCTCTACGCTCTACAGGGACTACAGCGAGATTTTGATTGAAGTCCGGAAACCGGAACAGGAGCCTCTTGTTGAGCTGGATGCCGAACAGTTCAAACGGGTTATGATCAACCTTGTTGACAATGCAATCCAGGCAATGCAGAACAAAGGAACGATCGACATAGGGATCAGTTATGAAGCTGAGGCTAACAGGGTGTTTATCGATGTAAGGGATACCGGTGCCGGCATCCCCGAGGAAGACCGCGAAAAACTGTTTCTGCCGTATTTTTCAACGAAAAAAGATGGCACTGGGCTCGGCCTGGCAATCGCAAGCAGGGTCATAGCCGAACATAAGGGGAGCATAAGGGTTGCTGACAATAAACCGCATGGGGCAGTATTTACCATCGTGATGCCCATAAAGGAAGATTAGATGCCAAAACCGGTTGTGATGATCGTTGATGATGAAGAGAGCATCAGAAGTACGCTTTCAGGAATATTCGAGGATGAAGGCTATGAGACAGTTACAGCAGGTTCCGGTGAAGAAGCTATCAGGCTTGCAAAGGAGGCTGCTCCTGATGTTGTTATCCTCGACATATGGCTGCCCGGGATCGACGGTGTGCAGACACTCCAGGAACTCCTTGAAGGCAATCCGGGACTGCCGGTAATCATAATTACCGCTGAAGCAAAGATAGATCTTGCGGTCAGGGCAACGAAGATCGGCGCCTATGATTTTATGGAAAAGCCTCTTTCGATGGACAAGGTGCTCTTAACCGTCAACAGGGCGCTCGAGAAAAGGAACCTCGAACTCGAAAACAAAATCCTCCGGGAGAGCTACTCAAGAAAATGGAAGATGGTAGGGGATTCTCCAAAGATGATCCAGCTGAGGGAGCAGATAAAGCTCAGCGCTCCAAGCAACAGCAGGGTTCTGATACTCGGTGAAAGCGGATCAGGAAAGGAACTGGTTGCCCGCCTCCTGCATAATAGCAGTCCCAGGGCAGATAGACCTTTTATCGAGGTCAACTGCGCTGCAATACCCCAGGAACTGATCGAAAGTGAATTGTTCGGGCATGAGAAGGGGTCTTTCACCGGGGCCTTTGAAAAGAAAAAGGGCAAGTTCCAGCTCGCTGATACCGGGACCCTCTTCCTCGACGAAGTCGGCGATATGTCTCTGCAGACACAGGCAAAGGTCCTCAGGGTCATTGAGACGCAGGAATTTCAGAGCGTCGGCGGCAGCAAGAACATTAAGGTCGATGTGAGGATTATTGCGGCAACGAACAAGGACCTTCAGGAAGAGGTAAAGAAGGGGAACTTCCGGGAAGACCTCTATTTCAGACTGAACGTTATTCCGATAAAGGTTCCGCCGCTCCGGGAACGGAGAGAGGACATCCCTGCGCTTGTATCGCATTTCCTTGAACTCTTCGCCGCTGAATACGGGCAGCAGCCAAAGACCATTGCGCCTGAAGCAGCAAAAATGCTTCAGGGATATGCCTGGCCCGGCAACATACGGGAGCTGAAAAACATGCTTGAACGGCTTGTTATTATGACCCCTGCGCGGACAATCACCGATATCGGCCTATTCCCCTCGGAGATGCCCGGTCAGGACTATTCCGGCATGCAGAAGCTGAAAGATGCCCGTGAGGCGTTTGAGAAGGAGTTCATAACCTCGAAGCTACGCGAAAATGATTGGAATATATCAAGGACTGCCGAAGTCCTTGATATGGAGAGGAGCAACCTCCACCGCAAGATCAAGTCATACGAGATAAAGGTCCCATGAACCGGTGCAGCATTTTTCTTCAGTGCGTCTGAAGGGTTGACACTGCCCTTGAGAGTTTTTCCATGAGTTTGTCTTTCCCGTCAACGCCCAGTTTTTCGCATATCCTTTTTATGTAGGTTTTTACGGT
>JBBIUL010000301.1:0-2425 GCA_037440265.1 Nitrospira sp.
CGGTTTCCTGGTCCTTCTGAATCTGCATCTTGAAAAGCCGCATGATAACTTCAGATGAAATCCTGCCGGACATCTCTGAAAACATATCAAAAGCCTCTTTTTTGTACTCAACGAGAGGGTCTCGTTGTCCGTATCCCCTCAGTCCGATTCCTTCTTTCAGGTGGTCCATGGCAAGCAGATGGTCTTTCCACTGTGCATCAACAACCTGCAGCACGATTATTTTTTCCAGGTACTGCATCATGCTGTTTCCGATTTCAGCCTCTTTCTGCTCGTATGACTTCCTGGCAGCGTCGGCAAGAGTTTCTTTTATCCGGGCGGTATCATCAGGGAGGTCGTCGACATGTATTGCGAAAAACCCGAATGCAGATTCCTTTAATCCCTTCCTGTCCCAATCCTCCGGGTTCTTGTCTTCGGGACAATAAATCCAGGCAATTTCCTCAACGATATCATCGATCATGGCAGAAATCCGGTCCCGCAAACTTTCTCCCTGGAGTATTTCCTTTCTGAATGCATAGATCTCGGTCCGCTGCTTGTTCATGACATCATCATATTCAAGCAGGTGCTTTCTGATATCGAAATGCTGGGCCTCGACTTTCTTCTGGGCATTTTCGAGGGCCTTTGAGACCATCCTGTTTTCTATCGGCACATCCTCTTCCATGCCGAGTTTGCCCATGAGTCCTGAAATTCTGTCTGAACCGAAAATCCTCATCAGGTCATCTTCAAGAGAAAGATAGAATCTTGATGAACCGGGATCTCCCTGCCTGCCGGACCTTCCCCTGAGCTGATTGTCTATTCTTCGTGCTTCGTGCCTTTCAGTGCCGAGGATATGAAGCCCTCCTGCTGCCAGCACCTTTTGCTTGTCTGTAGCACATAGTTTCTCAGCTTCTGAAAGCGCATTTTTGTAATCATCCTCGGAATACTCGTCTTTACCTGACAACAGTTCCCGTGCTATCCCCGCAGGGTTACCGCCAAGGATGATGTCCGTTCCCCTTCCGGCCATATTGGTTGCAATGGTAACCGCAGAACTTCTCCCGGCCTGTGCTATGATCTCAGCCTCTTTTTCGTGGTATTTTGCGTTGAGGACAGAATGTTTAATGCCGCGTTTTTTCAGCAGACTGCTCAGAAGCTCTGATTTCTCAATGGAAATGGTACCTACCAGTACAGGCTGTCCCTTGCTGTTCAGTTCTTCTATTTCCCTGATCACTGCATTGAATTTGCCTTTTTCAGTCTTATATATCATGTCAGGATGGTCGGTCCTTATCATTGACCTGTTCGTAGGCATGACAAGAACATCAAGGCTGTAAATCTTCCCGAATTCTTCAGCCTCAGTCTCGGCAGTGCCTGTCATGCCGGCAAGCTTGTTATACATCCTGAAATAGTTCTGAAAGGTTATAGTTGCGAGCGTCTGGTTTTCATTGGCTATCTTTACCCCTTCTTTGGCTTCCACTGCCTGATGGAGGCCGTCTGACCAGCGCCTTCCAGGCATGAGTCTTCCGGTGAATTCGTCGACGATAATTACCTCGCCGTCCTTTACCACGTAGTCGACATCTTTTTTGAAAAGATTATATGCCTTCAGGCCCTGCAGTACGTGATGTACAATTTCTATGTTGGAGGGGTCATAGAGGTTGCCAACCCCGAGCAGCCGTTCTACATTGATGTTGCCATCTTCAGTAAGGATTACCGTGCGAGCCTTTTCATCAACGGTGTAATCATGCTCAACCCTGAGTTTGGGAATAATCTTGTCGATTTTGTAGTATTTGTCAGTTGATTCTTCTGACGGGCCTGAAATAATAAGCGGGGTCCTTGCTTCATCGATAAGGATACTGTCCACTTCGTCGACGATCGCATAGTTGAGCCTGCGCTGGACGAACTGTGAGCTTTCATATTTCATATTGTCACGCAGGTAATCAAAGCCGAACTCGTTGTTCGTGCCATAGGTAATATCTGCATTGTATGAAGCCTGCCGTTGCTCGTCGGTAAGACCGTGGACAATCACCCCGACACTGAGACCGAGAAAATTATAGAGGGTTCCCATCCACTGCGAGTCTCTTTTTGCAAGATAGTCGTTGACCGTAACGACGTGAACGCCTTTCCCTTCGATGGCGTTAAGGTAAACCGGCAGCGTGGCAACCAGGGTTTTTCCTTCCCCGGTCTTCATCTCTGCAATTTTTCCTTCGTGAAGGACGATGCCGCCGAGGATCTGAACATCAAAATGCCTCATTCTAAGAACCCGTTTTGATGCCTCTCTTACAACGGCAAAGGCCTCAGGGAGAAGGTCATGGAGCGTTTCTCCTTCAGAAAGGCGCCTTCTGAATTCATCCGTTTTTTCTTTGAGCCGGGCATCACTCAGGCCGGAAATGCCTGCTTCAAGGGCATTGACCTGCTCAACAACCGGCAGGAGTCTGTTGATCTCCCTTTCATTTTT
>JBBIUL010000302.1:0-2392 GCA_037440265.1 Nitrospira sp.
AAAAACTATGCCCTGCCTTGTCCTGTATGATTACCCCTGGAATTTATGGAGTAAATAGATTGGATTACCGTGAGGGTTGGATCAAAGGAAATACCGTCTCTCTTAAGAACCCGATTATCCTCTGCAGGTCCTGTTGCATCATCTCCTTGCCATGCCCTGTTTCTTTGTGCGGCTTGTCCCGCAGGCTTCTGCCCCTGAACCCCTTCGGAGCATAGTCTTGCAGAAAGTCTGCAGGGATTTCATCCGGGACCTCAATATCATTCATAACTGCCCATGCAAGTGTCCATGCCCGCGCAACATTGCTGATGTCATACCCTCCGCCGCCGAGGGCGACCCACTTCGGTGATATTTTTTTAATCTTTTTCAGTATGCTGCAGAACCCGTTTGTCGTATAGTTCAGGTGTGCAAGCGGATCGCTTATAAACGAATCTACCCCGAGCTGCGTGACGACAACATCAGGCTGAAATTTTCCTATAAGGGGTGTGACTATCTCGTCAAATGCCTGCTCGAACATCTCATCGTCAGCATACGGAGGCAGCGGGACATTTACAGAATATCCCAATCCCCTGTCCCGGCCGATCTCATGTTCAAACCCGATGCCGGGGAAGAGCATGCGGCCGGTTTCATGGATTGATATGGTCAGGACCTCGTCAGTATCATAAAAGGCCTCCTGCACTCCGTCACCGTGATGAGCGTCGATATCAATATAGGCGACGCTGCGTCTTTTTTTCAGAAGCGACATGATCGCTATCACCGGGTCATTGACATAACAGAACCCTGAGGCCTGTGATGAACGGGCATGGTGAAGCCCGCCGGCAATACTGAAGGCAATCTCTGCTTCGCCGCTTTCTACGAGGGAGGCTGCCTGCAAAGATGCCCCGGTCACGAGTCTTGACCAGTCGAGGAGGCCTTTGAACACAGGGTTGTCCCCGGGCCCGAGTCCATAGGCTGCAGCAGCTGCAACCGGGGCACCGCTGTTGACCGCATTGAGGACGTCCAGATAGTCTTTTTGGTGAAACATGAGCAGGTCTTCGTCACGAGCAGGTTCAGCCTCAAAAAATTTCAGATCCGGATGAGAGTGCAGTCCATACGCCTTAATGAGCTCATACGTGAGTTTTAGCCGGAATGTCCTTAAGGGGTGCGAAGTCCCGTAGTCGAAGTCTGAAAAACTATCTGAATAGATAAACGCTGTTTTCATGCTGATTCCATTCTACATGATAGCAATATCTCTTCTGAAGTGTTTTATCACGGTTTTTTCCTGAAAACGGGTTCGCCTGATCAATCCGCTCTCTGATATACTAAAAACAGGAAATGATTATGAGGATCATCATGACAAGAACCTTTCTGATTGCAATGCTTGTCTGTTTGCTGTTGTTGCCATCCGCCGGTATGGTTTATGCACAGATCTATCAGTATTTTGATGAAGAAGGCACCCTCATTGTCACTGATAATCCCTTTGGTGTTAAGAGGAAGAAGACCCTGCCAGAGGCATCTGCCAGAGAACTTCGCCTCGATTTCAAAGAAGGCATTTTTTATGACTACTATTCTGTCTACGGAAAAACATTTGAAGATGCGGTTATTTCAACGAGGATCAACGGCCCGTTTGACACAGCAAAGAACAGGCAGTTTGCCGCACGGACAGAATGGCGGCTTGGGTTGTCATACAACTATGACACCTCTTACCGTATTGAGGAAGAAAAAATCTTTGCCTCTCTGAACCTGAATTCCATTACCTTTCACTCCGATATTTCGGTCCTGCTTCCTACCCTATCCGGGAGTTCAGCACTGAGCGGGCATGATCTTATGGCCTGGGAGGCATTCGTTCAGAGGCTGCTTGATCATGAGCATGACCATGTGAGGATCATACAGGATGCGTCACGATGGGATGAGGCACGGGTTCGACTCTCACAGATCAGGGAACTGGCAATTCCACTTGATAAGACGGTAAGCCCTGATGCAGCGGTGAAGCGGGCAGTTGAAGCAGAGACTGCGAACATCAGCCATACCCTGATTATGGCTATCAAGGCTGCAAACGACGAATATGACAGGATAACCGATCACGGGCTGAAACACGAAATGCGGTCTTATTTTTTTGGTAAATAAAAATATTTCTTAGGCAGGCACTCAGAAAAATAAAAAGGTGGTGCTTGCTTTCCCTCTTTGCCCATTGCCTCTTTGAGACTAATCATCTCACGACTTAACATCTAAGAACCTACAGCTTGCGACTTTACGTCTTACAACTATACGTCCTGCGACCTTACATCCTGAGACACTGAGCATTGAGGAGCAAGACCACCACCTTACTGAGACTTACTCCTTAGCTACAACTTACTCCAATTCATCAAGGCTGTCAAGAAGTATAAGGTTTATTGCCGCAATCATATAAAATTAT
>JBBIUL010000303.1:0-2363 GCA_037440265.1 Nitrospira sp.
AGCCAAGTAATTGCGGCAGTCAGCCTCGGTCGCAAAGCGGTCTTCAAACTGCAGTATCGTCGCCGGATAATTCTCCATGCCCAGATACTACATATTGTGACTACTTGAGTCAAGCGGATAGCCCTTTATTAAAATTATAATATAAATCGGATGCAGCAGGCGAATGCCATCAGTAACAGAGCGTTTTTTGCATATCATTGCGCCAGTGTTTTATTTTATAATATCTCGTTTTTGATTTTCGTTTTTACAAAGGATATGGTTTGTCGAATAAGTCAAAACATCTCATATATTTAAGCATTACCACAGCAGCCGGGACTGCTGCGGGCATGCTGCTGAACCGGAAGAAACCTCTGCAGAACGGGATAATCGGGGCTGTTGCCGGCTCGCTTGCCGGTCTCGCAATAACAGAACTTTATAAATTCGCCACAAAAGGCGCCGATGTCAGTTTTTACACAAAAAGTTCCAGTCTTTATGATATGGACAACGGCACTGACTACGATTAAGGGTTAGCTTTTGGATACAGCAATGAATACATGCCCCTGCGGTTCAGAAAATGATTATACTGATTGCTGTGGTCCGGTAATCAGCGGTGAACGCCCTGCCGCGACTGCAGAGCAGTTAATGCGCTCCCGTTATACCGCTTATGCAAAGGCTGAGACCGCCTATCTCCGTGACAGTCTTCCCCCTGACCAGCGGAATGATTTCGATGAAAAATCAACAGGCGACTGGGCCAGAAATTCTGAATGGCACAAACTTCAGATTATCGAAACACAAGGTGGCGGTCCCGACGACATTGAAGGCACTGTTGAATTCATTGCCACTTTTTCCCAGAATGGCATAACACGAAACCATCACGAAATCGCTTTTTTCAAAAAAATAGATAGTGTCTGGTATTTTCAAAACGGTGAAATGGTCCCTCAAAAGCCTGTCATGAGAGCAGCGCCGAAAACCGGCCGCAACGACCCCTGTCCATGCGGCAGCGGGAAGAAATACAAGAAATGCTGTGCAGCAATTTGACCATTATTATCTGAAATATCATATGCCGAGCAGACGTCAACATAAGAGATATATCAAAAGCTGTGAAACAGAGTTTACATCAAATAACATTATCTACAGAGGTCTGTCGAGCAATTTCTCTCTGAAGGGTCTTTTCATCAGAACCAAGTATCCCTTGCGGCCTGATACGGTCGTTGATATCACCATCCGCATTGATGACAATACAACATCCATAATAAAAGGCAAAGTTATCAGATCAGCCAGGAATCAAAAAAATATCCTTCCAGATTTACCCCCTTTTAATTCGAAAAACGGCATGGGGATAGAGGTACTTGAACGAGATGTCAATTACCTTCACCTGATCAGGGGGCTTATACCCTGATCCTTCTGCCCGCACTTAGGTGTTCCTGGTTATGTTCGGTCCCCCACCCTTCGTCGTTGCAATGAGAATCAGACCAATAATAAAAAACGCTGAAACCGCCAGTATTGCCGGTCTCTGACTTCCAAAGACAGACGAGACATATCCGAACACAAGGGGTCCGGCTATGGCAGAGGATTTTCCTACGAGAGAATAGATTCCAAAATATCGGCTCTCATATTCTGGCGGTATAAACTGTACAAAAAAAGCCCTGCTTGCAGCCTGCACCGTCCCCAGTCCCAGTCCGGCAGCACTTGCGGCAAACATGAAATGAAGCTTCTCCTGTATAAAAAATGCGGCGACAGCAACAGACGACCACAGCAGGAGCGATAAAAGAACAACCTTCTTCGGTCCCCAGAAATCAATCGGCCTCGCCATAACAAAAGAACCTGCAAGTGCCGTAACCTGCACGATCAGGTACAGAAGAACAAGCTCTCCTGAACTGAACCCGAGGGTTGTGGCAGCAAATATGCTTGAAAACACAATCACGGTGCTGACCCCGTCTTCATAGATGAGAAAGGCAATGAGAAAACGGCGCAGATCCTTCTTTCCTGCTATTTCCCTGAGCGTCTGCCACGTGTATCTTCCGCCTTTTACGGCTGAAACAACAGGACCTGCTCCGGTTTTCGTATCAGCAGGGAGATAAAAAAAGGCAGGCAATGAAAAAAACAGGAAAAAAGCAGCTATCATTATCCATGTCATGTCGTACTGGCCTGATTTCACTAAAGGAAGCGCAATCAGAAGGGATATAATGGATCCAATGTATCCTATGGCATATCCCCATGCGGACACCCTGCCGTGATGCGTTTTTTCGGTTATTTCGGGCAGATATGAGTTATAAAAAACCAGGCCGCCTTCCATGCCGATGTTTGCGATCATCACCAGCAGAAAGCTTTCAATGACCATCCCCTGTTCCAGGAATGAAAAACAGGATACCGAACTTACACAG
>JBBIUL010000304.1:0-2355 GCA_037440265.1 Nitrospira sp.
AGAGAATAATTCGCGGTTATCCTCTGCGCCATCTGTTTCAGTTCAGGCTGGGATAGTCTTGTGCTCAGTTCGGGCTGTCCCAGCAGTATTATCCTCAGGAGTTTTAACTGGTTTGTCTCGAGGTTTGTGAGCAGTCTCAGTTGTTCAAGCACTTCAAAGCTCAGATTCTGCGCCTCATCAATAATCAAAACAGCCTTTCTTCCGCCGGCATGACTGGCGAGCAGGAAATCATTGATAAGATCGATGAATCTCTTTATACTCATGCCATGCTCAGGATACACAATGCGGAATTCATCGCAGATGGTTGCAAGGAGCTCCTCTGCGGTTAGGCGGGGATTGAGGATAAAGGCCGTTTCGGCATGTTCCGGCATCCTCTCCATCAGGAAACGGCACAATGTTGTTTTTCCGGTGCCGACTTCTCCTGTAATGAGGACAAAACCCCAATCATCATCGATACCGTACTCAAGATGAGCCAAGGCCTCCCAATGCTGCTGGCTCATGAAAAGATATCGGGGATCAGGAGACAGGGAGAACGGTTTTTCTTTCAGTCCGAAATGTTCGCAATACACTGTTTTACCGGATTACCCTTCTTGGGAACTGTTCAGCGCAGAAAAAACGGTGGCTATTTCTTCTTTTGCCTGCCGATATCAATATTATATTTCTTTATCAGGTTGTAGAGGTCTGCCCGATATTTTCCGGCCGCCTTTGCAGCCTTGCTGACATTGCCTCCGTAAATTTCAAGAAGATGCATTAAATAGTTTTTGTCAAATTCTGCTCGTGCCTCGCTAAGAGGCTTGAGGGGTTCCGGCAGGGGCACTGTCTTCCCCTGAAGGATATATTTTTCGGAAAGAGTGTCATGCTGTGTCATGGCAATTGCATATTCAATGGTGTTTTTCAGTTCCCGGACATTGCCCGGCCAATCGTATTGCATAAGCTTCTGTATTGCCTCAGGAGTCAGACCCTTGACAGGTTTTCCCATCTGCCGGGCAATCTCCCTGATAAAGATGTCTGCAAGGGGGAGAATATCCTCTTTTCTATCCCTGAGAGGCGGCAGGTTGACAGGAATAACATGAATGCGGTAATAAAGGTCTTCACGGAAACGTCCGGCCGCAACCTCGCTCTGCAGGTCCTTATTGGTAGCAACAATCACACGAACATCAACCTCAATCGGCTTTTTCCCCCCGACTGAATAAAACTGCTTCTCCTGCAGCACGCGCAGGAACTTTGCCTGCAGAACAAGCGACATATCCCCTATCTCATCGAGAAAGATGGTCCCGGTATGGGCTTCTGTAAACAACCCCTTGGTGCTCTGTATTGCTCCGGTAAAGGCGCCTTTTTCATGGCCGAAGAGCTCGCTTTCCAAGAGGTTTTCCGGAATGGCAGCACAATTGATAGCTATGAACGGCCGGTCTTTGCGGGGACTGGCAAGGTGGATGGTCTTTGCTATAAGCTCTTTCCCTGTCCCGCTTTCACCATGGATGTAGACGGTCGAATCGGTCTTTGCAATATGAGATATCTGCTCAAGAACCACCTTCATCTTTTCGCTCTTGGCAACAATATTGGAAAAATCGAACTGCTCGCCCAAAAGCCCTTTCAGTCTTTTGATTTCCGAATTCAACATACGGGTCTCAAGCGCCCTCTTGATCTGGAACAGGAGTTCCTGAGGGTCAAAGGGTTTTGTCAGGTAGTTAAAGGCCCCTTTTTGCATGGCGTTGACCGCGCTCTCAATGCTCCCGTACGCGGTAAGAATAATAACAGGGAGTTCCGGATTGATTTTATGGATCTCCTGCATCAATGAAATTCCGTTCCATTTGGTCAGCTGGAGATCAAGAATGGCAAGATCGAATGACCGGTTTTTTGCTTCCTCAAGGGCCTTCTCATCAATACTTATCGCAGACACATTGTACCCTGCCGACTCAAGCCTTATCCTCAGCAGTTCCAGCAGATTCTCATCATCATCGACTACTAAAATATACGGTACAGCCATGCCGTTGCTCCTACTTTGACATTTCTTTTTTCATTTCTTCTATTTCAATGTCAACCTGTTTTGACCTTTCGATAACACGGAGGACCCTGAGCCATATCTCCGACTGCTGCACAAGAGCGCTCTGAGGAAACTCTTTGACGATTCTCTCAAAAAACCCAATCGCCCTTTTAAAATCCTTCTTCGGGTTCCGGTAATCGGCATATACCAGCCCGGAGTTGAAAAGCGCTTCATCTGCCGGGGGATTTTTGCCGGCGACTGTCAATACCCTGTTGCTTTCCCGCAGCGCCCCTTCATAATCTCCCTGTGAAAGCAGCCGGTTGAAGCGGGCAAGAGAATCGCTGACAACCCGCTTTTCATCAGCCCTTTTT
>JBBIUL010000305.1:0-2349 GCA_037440265.1 Nitrospira sp.
ATCAACCGGCATTTCAGGGGGCGGGGGATTGTAAGGGCCGCAATCCTTGTTCCCTGGGCTATCCCCACCGTTGTTTCATCGCAGATGTGGAGATTTATTTTCAATGATAAATACGGCCTCATAAATTATATCCTGTACGGAACTGATCTTGCCCGGTACAAGGCATGGCTTGCAGACCCTGTTTTTGCATTTGCTGCGATTGTCATTGCAGATGTCTGGAAGACCTCTTCGTTTGCCGGGCTCCTGATTCTTGCCGGACTGCAGACAATCCCTGATGAACTTTACGAGGCTGCCCGCCTCGACGGAGCAAGTGCCTGGCAGCAGTTCAGGAGGATAACGCTGCCCCTGATCAAGCCGGCACTGCTTATCGCGCTTCTTTTCAGGACCATGGATGCATTCAGGGTATTCGATCTGGTCTTCGTCATGACGCAGGGAGGTCCTGCCGATTCAACCAATGTACTTCAGTTTTATGGATACAAAAAAATATTTGCAGAGGGCCTGATGGGGTATGGCTCGACCATATCCGTTATGGTGTTTTGTATAACATTGATCATCGCGATTTTTTACATTAAGGCACTGGGAACAAAATTGTTCAGGGAGCGGGACTGATGAGGGGCTCTCCATGAGCAGGTCCAGAGGATCAAATACAGTTTTCTATCTGCTGACAGCCTGTGTGGTTGCTTTGAGCCTGCTGCCTTTTCTCTGGTTCGTTAATACGTCACTTAAAACGGATATTGAGGTGACTGCCATCCCGCCGGTTCTGATCCCCTCCGGAAACCTGCATTTTTATGCTTCAGGCATCGAACGATATAATCTGCTGCATTATGTAAAAAACAGCATCATTGTTGCAGGCAGCACCACGGTTATAACATTGTTTATCTCAATCTTTGCAGGATACGCGGTCAGCCGTCTGCGGTTCAGGCATAAAGGAATCATTATGGGAAGCCTGCTCGTGGTCTCCATGTTTCCGCAGATCTCTATTGCCGGACCTGTCTGGAAAATTCTCCTTTCTTTGGGCTGGCTTAACAGCTATCAGGGTCTCATACTGCCTTATGTAACGCTCACGCTTCCCCTAGGGGTCTGGATCGTTGCAAGTTTTTTCAGGGAACTGCCCGCTGAACTGGAAGATGCTGCACGCATTGACGGATGCGGCCATTTCCAGACGCTCTACAGGATTATCCTGCCGCTCGCAGCGCCTGGGATATTCACCGCATCTATTCTTATATTTATATATGCCTGGAACGAATTTTTCTTTGCCCTTTTGATAATGACCCAGCAGGAGTTCCAGACGCTGCCTGTCGGCATAGCCCTTTTTCAGGGGCAGTATACCATGCCATGGGGAGAGATAGCGGCCGCTTCTACAGTGGCGACGGTACCACTGGTGGTACTGGTTTTCCTCTTTCAGAAAAGAATCGTAAAAGGTCTTTCAGCAGGGGCGATAAAGGGGTGAGCATGTCAGGACTGACGGTGAACAATCTGGGGAAGTCCTTCGGCAGCAACAGGGTCCTCGAAGGCATCTCGTTTGAAGTAGCAGAAGGAGAATTCGCCATACTCCTCGGCCCTTCAGGCTGCGGCAAAAGCACGGTTCTCCGGCTGATCGCAGGACTTGAAAGGCAGGACACCGGTGAGATATTTATCGGCAACCAGGAAATTACCGAACTGACCCCACGGGAAAGGGACATTGCAATGGTTTTTCAGAGCTATGCACTCTACCCGCACATGAATGTCTTTGAGAACATGGCGTTCTCACTGAAGATGAAAAAACAGCCCTGGCAGGAGATAGAAGAAAAAGTAAGGAATGCTGCTGAACTACTTGGGATAGAAGAACTCCTCAGACGAAAGCCAAAGGAATTGTCAGGCGGCCAAAGGCAGAGGGTGGCGCTCGGCAGGGCGATTGTAAGAAACCCGAAGATATTTCTTTTCGATGAGCCGCTTTCGAACCTTGATGCCAAACTCCGCTCAGCGATGAGGATAGAGCTTGCAAAACTTCATAAGCAGTTAAAGACAACCATGATTTATGTAACCCATGATCAGATCGAGGCCATGACCCTGGGAGAGAAGATCATTGTAATGGAGCATGGCACCATCCAGCAGGTCGGCACACCTGAGGATATTTATCAAAGACCGGCAAATGTGTTTGTGGCAGGCTTCATCGGCAGTCCCCAGATAAATCTTATCAAAGGCAGGATTACAGAAAAAAATAATGAGGTATTTTTTGAAACAGATGGGATGAGCCTTACCCTGAACAACAATAGGCTGAGAACATACATTGGACAGGAAATTACCCTCGGCATAAGGCCCGAGGCAATAACTCTCGGAGAGGGCCCGATAGCGGGAGAAATCGAACTT
>JBBIUL010000306.1:0-2342 GCA_037440265.1 Nitrospira sp.
AACTTTTCCATCTAAAACTCCACCCGTACGGTATTTTCGTCAACAAGCATCCCGGTGATTGTCTTTTTTGAGGAAAGGTTCATCACCTTCACCGTGCTTCCAACATAGGAGGTCTCCCTGAGTTCCCCCTGCGCTGTTATCGTATAAAAAGGTGCCTCGACAAAAAGGGTAACCCGCTGCCCCTTTTTCACCACAGGACCGTCCTTCAGCATTGATTCGGTAAGAGGTTTGTTAGCAAAGACCGAACGGTTCAGTGTCTTGCCGACCGCATCGTCCATTTCCCTGACAGCACCCCGGGGGACTCGCGACGCTTCCATGGTAGTCATGTACACGTCTTCTTCCTCTATCTGTCTGCTTTTGCTGAATGAGTTCCTGCTCATAACCACCTGCTCAAGGGCCTTCACATCAGCAGTGGCAGACACCCGCCTGCCGTCGCTGAATTCAAGCATGAAAACAGTCTTTCCCGGGCAGCCTTTTTCAACCCTGACCTTCTCAGGAAGGGCGCCTTTTGTGTCTGCGCTGTACTCAATGCCGGTTATCTGCACATCATGCCACGGATAGTTTTCCCTGATGAATTCCCTCAGCATTTTTTCTAAACCTTGAGTTGATGCTGCAGCAAATGAAAAACTGAGAAGCATTAAGTGAGAACCGAGAAGTAAAGAATATAAGATTATTTTATTTTTGATTCTGACCTTTGACTTTTCAGCATTCAGTTTTTTGTTCTCAATTCTCATTTTCATATTCTCACTTCCCAGTTCTTAGTTCTCAGTTCTTAGTTCTTATTTATCTCCTCAGATTATTTACAAGCTGGAGCATTTCGTCGGAGGTCTGGACAGCCTTTGACGACACCTCATACGCCCTCTGGCTTATGATCATGTTGACCATTTCCTCAACAACATTGACGTTGCTCATTTCGAGGAATCCCTGCGCAATGGTGCCAAGCCCTTCCGACCCCGGGGTTCCGGTCGTCGGCTCGCCGGATGATGCTGATACAGCAAAAAGATTTTTGCCCATGGCAACTAGCCCGCCGGGATTGGTAAACCGCGCCAGTTCTATCTGGCCGATTTCAACAGGGGTATTGTTTCCGGCCTGAAGCACGGTTATCCTTCCGTCAGTCCCTGCTGATATGCTCAGGGTGTTCGAAGGCACGGAAATGTTCGGTTCAAGCTGATATCCCTCTGAATTGACGATCCTGCCTTCACTATCAAGCTTGAAGGCGCCAGCCCTGCTGTAGCCAATCGTGCCGTCCGGCATCAGTATCTGGAAAAACCCGTCTCCCTCGATGCCGAGGTCAAGGCTGTTGGCGGTGTTTGCAAAATCACCCTGCTGGAATATCTTCTGAACAGCCACCGGTCTGACGCCGAGACCGACCTGAATGCCGGTAGGGGTCTGGGCGCCTTCTGCCGAGGCGGTCCCGGGCGCCTTCAGGGACTGGTAAATCAGGTCCTGGAAGTCGGCCCTGCTCTTTTTAAACCCGGTGGTGTTTACGTTTGCGAGGTTGTTGGATATTACGTCTATATTGAGCTTCTGCGCCTCCATCCCTGTTGCAGCTATAAACAATGACCGTATCATATATCTCTCCTTTGCATTATGCTATGCCCTGCCGAGCTCATTGGTAATCTTGGCGGTTGCTTCGTCAAAAGATCTGATCATACGCTGAAACGATTCGAATTCCCTCAATGTCTCGATCATGCGCACCATCTCCTGGATGACGTTTACATTGGACTTCTCAAGAAACCCCTGTTTGACCAGCGACTTTGAGGGGGTGCCCTCTTCAGATGCAACAAACATTCCGCTTCCTGATTTTACCATCGTCTCAGGACGCTCAAAGTCAGTGATCTTGAGCGTGGCTGTCTGCACGCCGTCGACCATGATATCGCCTGCATCATTTATCTCTATCCTGCCCTGCGGCAGCTGGACCGGGCCGCTCGTTCCGAGCACCCTGATGCCGTCATGCGAAATGAGATACCCTTCGCTGTCCATTTTCAGGTCGCCCCTTCTCGTATACCGGTTCCCCTCAAGGGCAATGAAGCCGCTGCCGTCAACAGCAATGTCGAGCGGCGAGCCGGTGCTCACCATACCGCCTGCTGCGAAATCGGTCTTCATTAATGAGAGGGTGCTCATGCTCCTGCCGTCAGGCCGATGAGTATAAGTGTCTTTCGGAATCAGATAGTCTTCGAATGAGATGGTGTCTCTTTTGAATCCTGCGCTGTCTGCGTTAGCGAGGTTCTGCGTGATGACCTCCATTTGCGTCTGCTTCACCACAGAACCGGAAAGGGCTATATACATTCCTTTATACATGGAACTGGAATATGCAAGCATGATGCCAGTTCAGCATATCT
>JBBIUL010000307.1:0-2332 GCA_037440265.1 Nitrospira sp.
TTATTAACGAAAAGGAAGAGCTTGGCATCCTTGCTGCCAAAGGCATTGACAGCCATTTCATAAGAACTTACAAAGCAAAAATAGGGGAAGGGATTGCAGGCACCGTGGCTCAAAACCGCATTCCGGTGCTTGTTTCCGATATTGACAGCGATGAAAGATTCAGGGGAACAAAACGGGAAAAATATAAGACCAGATCGTTTATCTCCTGTCCTGTCTTAAGCAAAAACAGACTTATCGGCATTTTTAACATCAATGACAAAAAGGACAACACCCCTTTTACTGAAGAAGAGTTTGAACTCATGAAAATTATCGCCGATCTTGCTGCGATATCACTTGAGAATGCTCTTCTGATGAACCAGCTCAAGTCCAAGGCTTCAGAACTCGAAGAAATCAACAGAAAACTGATTGAGGCCGACATTACAAAAACAGAATTCCTGACCAGGGCCTCTCATGAACTTCGCACACCGCTAAACTCTATAAAAGGAGCCATATACTATCTCCAGAAAACCGATACGATCGATAAAGCTGAACAGAATGAATTCTACGACATCATATCAAACGAGACAGGAACGCTGATTGGAATTATCGAGAACCTGCTCGATTTTATCAGGCTTGAAGACGAGTTGAAGTCTCTGGACAAGACTATTATACGCATTCAGGATATTATCTCTGAGATATTGAAAAGCAGGGCCCTCCAGAACAAGCTTGCGAAAAAAAATCTGAAGGTCAGCGCAGAACCATCGTCCGACGTCTCCGAAATAGTCGGAGACAGAATAAAGACCGGACAGTTCTTTATCAATATTATCGAGGGGTTGAGCAACTACCTTGACGATGGGGGAACCATTGGTATCAGCTTGAGGGAGAATGATTTTGTTCATGTTGATATAACGGTTTCAAGCGAAATGCCTGAAAACGTATTTGCATATTTGACCGGTTCCAGGAAAATCTTTGACACTGATCAGCCGGAAGAAATTGTAAAACTCTACCTTGCACGCAAAGTGGCAGAACTTCAGGGTTGGTCGCTCGATGTCAAGAATAAAAACAGTGCCTGCATGGTTTCTGTCAAAATATCCAAAAACATACGGCACAAGAAAGAAATTGCCATAAGCAGGACAACCGATATGTTCGTGGATTTTATCACTGAGATTTTGGATTTAAAGACCTGCTCGATTATGCTTGGTGACCTGTTCACCGGCGAACTGACGATCAAAAGCGCACGCGGGCTTGACGAAGACATCATAAAACGCACACGTCTGCGGCCCGGCGATAAAATTGCAGGATGGGTTGCGCTCGAGGGCCAGCCCCTTTTTATTCAGGACATTGAGAAAGACTCGCGCTTCGGCAAGAAAAATATCCCCCAGTATAATGCTACATCGTTGATATCTCTTCCGCTGAAGGCCCACGACAGAGTGCTCGGGGTGCTGAACCTCAACAATAAAAGAACCTCGGAGCAGTTTT
The DNA here is from genome assembly GCA_037440265.1 of Nitrospira sp. Taxonomy (GTDB): domain Bacteria; phylum Nitrospirota; class Thermodesulfovibrionia; order Thermodesulfovibrionales; family UBA6898; genus JBBIUL01. The sequence continues at coordinate 1,459 of JBBIUL010000307.1, forward strand.
CAATGCACGATTTTCACGTGGCTTCGGTTGTCAGCGAGCGGATCTCCTATTTCGTCGAGAAGTTTTCTGTCGGCGAATACAATGAATCCGACTTCAACAAATTCATCAGATCTTTTGAGTCTCTTATCGATGCAGAACGGAGATATCATAAAAAGCAGGCTATGCTGTCCGGGCTTATGATGGAGGCAGCCGTCACCCTTGGCTTACCAGAAACGGATCTGCAGGCAGCACAGTATGCTGCTGTCATTTATGACCTCGGACTGATGCTTATTGACGAAAGCATCCTGCAGAAGGAAACCCTTTCCGAGTCCGAGGCGAAGAGCATACGGTCCCATCCCCATAATACTGTATTCCTGCTTGAAGGCCTTGAATTCTCAGACAAGATCAAGCAGGCAATCCTTCATCATCATGAACGCTATGATGGAAGCGGATATCCTGACGGGCTGAAAGGCGAAGAGATACCCCTTATTGCAAGGGTCCTCTGTGTAATAGACTCTTATTTTGCCATGACAGGCGAAAGGCCTTATCGCAGAAAACTCAGCCAGGATGAAGCCCTTGCAGAAATAAAATCAGGGTCCGGCACCCTGTACGACCCCTCGGTTGTTTCGGCATTGGAGACCGTTCTTGCCGCAAAAAAGAACTCGCCTCAGGATTAAAGGCTTGGCACTGCAAGACACGAGTTCAGGCTGAAACAGATGACAGGAATGTATATGTATGCACTGCTTTGAATGCCACGGGCCTGCGGCCTGTTCCTCTCCATGACAAAGACCCAAAGCATGCTGTCTTATGCATAATTTATTTCTTGACAAAGGACATCGGTATTCGGCATATTTAGGCTATTCAGCAAAAGCCTTTCTGAGAAAGGCTATCTATT
>JBBIUL010000308.1:0-2328 GCA_037440265.1 Nitrospira sp.
ATATGATCATATCTTTCAGCATTGATCCTGTCGACCATTGCAGCAAGGGTTGTGGACTTTCCGCTTCCGGTAGGGCCGGTGACAAGGATAAGACCTCGTGGCTTTTTTACGAGGTCATTTACGATTTCAGGCAGGCCGAGGTCCTGGAATGTTTTGATCTCAAAGGGGATTGTCCTGAATGCCCCGGCAACAGCCCCCCTCTGCATAAAAATATTCCCCCTGAACCTGCTGAGTCCCTTTACGCCAAAGGAAAGGTCAAGTTCATTGTTTTCCTCGAATTTATGTTTCTGTGCATCAGTAAGGATGCTGTAACAGAGCGACTTTGTTTCAGTAGGAGAAAGCGGCTGGCTGTCAAGGGGAATAAGCTTGCCGTCAATCCTGAGCCTTGGTGGGCTACCTGTGGTAATGTGCAGATCCGATGCCCCTTTCTCTATCATGGTTTTCAAGAGATCATAAATAGTTGCCATCAGGTTCTCCTTTAATCACCGAAGGTCACGCGCATAACTTCTTCTATCGAGGTTGTACTTTCTGCTATTTTTGTAAGACCGCTCATCCTTAATGTTTTCATCCCGAGACGCACAGCTGCCTTTTTTATCTCTGCTGAAGACGCACCTTCAAGTATCAGTTCCTTGAGTTCATCCTTGACCAGCATGACTTCATAGAGGGCGATCCTTCCTTTATAACCTGATCCGTTGCATGCAGGGCACCCCTTGCCTTTATGGCATTTGACAGTGTTTGCCTCTTCTTCAGAGAAGCCTATCTTGATAAGTGCTGATGCGGGGATTTTCTCTTCTTCCTTGCACTGTGTACAAATCTTCCTTGCAAGCCTTTGCGCGAGAATAAGGATGACCGATGAAGAGACCAGGAATGGTTCAATGCCCATATTCAGCAGCCTGCTTATTGTTCCAGGTGCATCGTTTGTATGCAGGGTGCTGAGAACCAGATGGCCGGTAAGTGCAGCCTTGACCCCGATTTCAGCTGTTTCAAAATCGCGGATTTCACCTACCATGATTATATCAGGGTCCTGCCTGAGGAATGACCTCAGGGCTGATGCAAAGGTGAGCCCTATTTCTTCCTTCACCTGCACCTGATTAATGCCCATAAAGTTGTATTCGACCGGGTCTTCGGCAGTCATGATATTGGTGTCGGGTTTATTCAGGTAGTTGAGGGCAGAATAGAGCGTTGTTGTTTTGCCGCTTCCGGTAGGTCCAGTAACAAGCAGCATTCCGTAAGGTTTGTTCAGTGCCTCCATGAAGTCGGAGAGCGCGGCTTCTTCAAACCCTAATTTCGTGAGGTCAACCTGCAGGTTGGATTTATCAAGCAGCCTGAGAACGGTCTTTTCTCCAAACAGGCACGGGAGGGTGGAGACACGGAAGTCTATTTCTCGTTTTTTCCCGAGCTTCAGCTTGATCCTGCCGTCCTGGGGCAGCCTTCGTTCGGCAATGTCAAGCTTTGACATGATCTTTATCCTTGAGGTGAGTGCAGCCCTTATTTTGGTCGGGAGGTTCATGACCGTATACATCACGCCGTCGACCCTGTACCGTACGCGCAAAGAATGTTCATACGGCTCGATATGTATGTCGCTTGCGCCTGTTTTGATGGCGTTTACAAAGATACCGTTGACCAGTTTTACGATCGGTGCTTCAACATCCCTGACAACCTCTGTGTCTTCTTTTTCGTCCAGGACATCTACGTTGTCGAGTGCGCTGCCTACGATCTTATCGAACTCGTCAACGTTTACATTTGGTCCGTCATCAAAGCTTGAAGAGTCGAACATGCTGTCGCCGGGCATTTCTTCATCGCCAAGGGTATAATCTTTCGCCTGAATACTGGCTGAAGCGGATGCCTTCGTGGTGGCGAGCATGCTGTCACCAGCACCGAGATAATGGGTGGTAATACCGCTTACGATTGCGGTCTCACTCGAGACAACGACTTCAACATTATAGCCGGTCATGAATTTTACGTCGTCTATCGCAAAGACATTTGAAGGATCAGCCATTGCTATGGTGATGGTTGCTCCGACCCTTGCGACCGGCATGATGAGATATTTTTTTGCCATGTCTGCCGGGACCAGTTTGATTACTGCCGGGTCTATCTTGTATTCTGCGAGGTTAATGGCAGGAACGCCGTATTGCTTGCTCAAAAAAGCAACGAGCTTGTCTTCAGTTATAAAGCCTAATTTGACCAGATTTGTGCCGAGTCTGCCGCCTTCCTTGCGCTGAATATTAAGAGCCTGCTTAAGTTGTTCCTCTGAAATAATACTTGATGCTATGAGTAGCTGTCCAAGTTTGGCTGCCATAAGTTATAAAATATATTAAATTGTGCATA
>JBBIUL010000309.1:0-2325 GCA_037440265.1 Nitrospira sp.
AATGTTCTGGACCGTCTCAGGGAATACCATGGGGTTTGTGCTGTCAGGGCCTTCCTTCAGCAGGCCTTCATAAAAACGGTCGGTGCTGTCAGTGCTTGCCAGCCCGGTTCCGACTGCAATGCCGGTGCTGAAACGGCTGCTGTCGCTGATTTCGAGTCCTGCGTCCCTGACCGCCTCTATGGCCGATGCAAGGCCGAAGAGTGAGAACCTGCTCATGCGGCGTGCCTTCATTGCCGGGATATGGTCTTTTGGAATAAAACCCTTTACTTTGCCAAAGCATGAAATGCCGGAGCCACCTGAAAATTCATCATGCGCTGAAATCCCGGGAATCCCCCCTGAAAGAGCCTCAAGGACCTGTGCCTTTCCTGTCCCCAGCGGTGAAACCATGCCGATGCCGGTTACAGCGATCAACGTATCTTCCTCAGAATAAGTGCGGTATTGTTCCCGCCGAATGCGATTGAGGTTGAGAGCACTGCTGAAATACCTGAAGCTTTGCGTGCTGTCGGCACGTAGTCAAGGTCGCATGCAGGGTCCGGGTCCTTATAATTTATCGTAGGCGGCATGATGCCCCTGATGAGCGGAAGAATTGCAGCAGCAGCTTCTGATGCCCCGGCTGCGCCAAGACAATGGCCGATCATGGATTTGGTTGAACTGACCGGTATGCTGTATGCATGTTCTTTGAAGGCGAGTTTGATCGCATTTGTCTCTGCAGCGTCATTGGCAGGGGTGCCGGTGCCGTGTGCGTTTATGTATCCGATTTCAGAAGGTTCTACCCCTGCAACTTTCATTGATGAAGTTATTGCATGGGCTATGCCGGTCCCGTCAGGCGAGGGGGCTGTCACATGATAGGCGTCACATGAAAGGCCGTAGCCTGCAATCTCTGCATAAGGCTCTCTGCCTCTCAGCCGGGCATGTTCAAGCGTCTCGACAATAAAGATTGCCGAGCCTTCGCCGAGAGATATGCCTTTCCTGTGAAGGTCAAACGGCCTGCAGGGTCCCTCATCAACCGCCCTCAGCGAATTAAAACCGCTGAAGGTCGTCTCGGTCAGGGATTCACTGCCGCCGGTGATAACGAAATCAGCAAGGCCTTTTCGAATAATCTCTCCTGCGAGTCCTATGGCAGTGCTGCTCGATGAACATCCTATAGCAGTGCTGCTCGATGAACATGCAGTCGAGACTGTTGATCTGAACCCCCGCGCGCCGGTTTTTAAGGCAAGGCAGTCTGTGAGGGCAGAAGACGAGAACGATACCAGGAGCGAAGGCCGCGGATTTTTTTTATGGAAGACCTGCCGCTTAAAGACCTCTCCTGAAAGGAGGCCGCCTGAACCGCTTCCGATTACTACACCGAGCCTTGTCTTCTCTACAGTGGAAAGATCAAGACCGGAATCCTCAAGCGCCTCTTTCAGTGCAGCGAGTCCGAGCATGTCGCACCGCGAAAGCCTTCTTGACTCCCTCCGGTCGAAATAATCATCAGGGCTGAAGCCTCTCACCTCTGCGCCGAGCGTTCCCTTGAACCCTGATGTATCAAACAGGCTCACCGGCCCGATGCCGCAGACACCATTGCCAAGGGCTGTCCAGTAGGCCTCTTTCCCGATGCCGATAGAAGAGACAATGCCGATGCCGGTGATGACGGGTATCCTCATTTGAGAGACCGTTCCCTGATCCTGATGCTGTTTCCGGTCCTGAGCCTGAAGGTGTCGTCAGAAACCTCTGCATTGAGTTTCACGTCCCTGAACGATATCCTTGTCAGTTCTCCGTTTGCATCCTCGAGATGGATATTGTCAGGGAAGGGCGACTGTCCCCTGAACTCCATCAAGATCATGTTCAGCGGGCCCTTTGCCTTGGGGACAAACCGCAGTTTTAATATATCATTCTCTTTTTTGCCGGTTACGTCATAATCAGACGACAACGATGCAATATCGAACTGCATCAGTGATGCATACCGGGGGAGTCCGCTTATTTTATCCGCCTCACCAAGGTCAGGGTAATAGATCCAGAGTTCCTTCCCGTCATAGATGACCTGCATGTTTACACTGCCGGTATATTCCCATCGTATCCTGTCCGGCTGTTTATAGGAAAAGCTGCCGGTGCTTTTGATCGGTTTGACAAGCAGTTTTGTCTGCTTTTCCTGCATGAAATCAGCGCGGACCGTCTTTATCTTTGCCTGTTTCGCCTTCAGGTCTTCGATAAGGTCAGCAGAGGCCGGGACAATTAAAAAAAACAGGAGAACAAGAGCAGCAGCAATGACCTTCATTCGCGTGCGTTTGCCCATTTCCCGCAGGAGTCGCCCCACCGGGCGATCACCTTTTCGCTGTCGTTTATCTC
>JBBIUL010000310.1:0-2315 GCA_037440265.1 Nitrospira sp.
AACTGCGGGAGCTCATGCATATGGGGCAGTTCATTCATTCGCATGCGCTTCATTTCTTTTTCCTTGCTGCGCCCGACTTTGTTATGGGCTATGATTCCGACCCGTTGAAGAGAAGTGTACTGGGCATTCTCGAGAAAGACCCTGACCTTGCCAAAAAGGCAATACAGCTCAGGAAAACAGGACAGATGATCATTGACAAGGTAGGCGGGAGGGCAATACATCCCGTTACCGCGATCCCCGGCGGCATGAGCAGGCCGCTCAGTCACGAAGACAGGTTTGAGCTGCTTCGTCTGACGAAAGATGCAGTTTCGCTCGCCTCATTGAGCGTCGAGGTGGCAGAGAAAATACTGGAGAGCGTTCCTCTGTCCGATATCGGAGATATCAGAACAGCACACATGGGTCTTGTAAAGAACGGCGGTCTTGAACTCTATGACGGGACCCTGAGGATGGCTGATGAAAACGGCAACCGGATGGAAGAATTCGATCCCCGGAATTACCTCAACTACATAGGTGAACATGTTGAAGACTACTCGTGGCTGAAGTTCCCTTTTTACAAGAAGAAGGGATGGCCGGACGGGATATACAGGGTCGCGCCCATTTCGAGACTGAACGTTTCGGACAGCATATCCACACCCCTCGCATCGGCAAAATTTCAGGCGCTCGCCGGCAAGAGGCCCTTGCAGGAAAATATGTACTACCACTATGCAAGGACCATAGAACTCCTCTATGCTGCCGAGAAGGCAGTTGAACTGCTCAGTGATGACGACATCGTAAGCAGAGACGTCAGGGTCAGGGCTGAAAGGCAGGAAGAAGGTGGAGAAGGAATTGGAGTTATCGAAGCGCCGAGAGGGACACTCATCCACCATTACTGGACTGATGACAGCAAGATTTCAAAGGTAAATATCATCGTTGCAACTGCCCACAACAACAGGGCAATCGATTTGTCTGTAGCCGATGTTGCAAAAAAACATATCAGGAAAGGCGAAGTCAGCGAGGGTATACTGAACAAAATCGAAATGGCAGTAAGAAGTTATGACCCCTGCCTCTCCTGCTCGACCCATGCGATCGGCAAAATGCCTCTCATCGTTGACCTGCTCTCGCCTGACGGCACGAAAATAAAACAGCTGAGGAAAGACTAAAAATGGGGAGCCTCTCGCATCTGATCGATGAACTAATCAAGCCTGAGCTCGAGAATTTCTTCGGACCTGCCATGGCCTCAAGAATAATCATAAGTGCAAGGGCAAAGTCAAATGCGCCGATTGTCGGGATGACAAAAGATCACTTCCAGGGGTTGATCGAAGCGATCATCGTTGATGACCGCGTACAGGGGTTATTAGGCTCTGCAGGAGCTCATGAGCGTAAAAGACATTGGGAAAAAGCCCTAAGATCCCTCGAAATTTAATAACTTCTTGTTGTTGATCAATACTTATTTTCACCCGCTCTCACTCTCATCCCCGTTTTTGAGAAGCATTAATGAAACTTATTGACAAGCCGCATTCTGTCTGATAGATTTTGATTATAAACAGACTGCTTTATTTTATATTACTGTCATTTTTTGGGGATTGATAATAATTGAAAAACAGGAATGAGCAATTTGTAGTCCTTGCGGTAGACGACGATCCATATGTCTTGGAGTCGGTCTCCCTGCTCCTGAAGGGACATGGATATTCAGTAGAGCAGTGCTCCAGTGCTGAAGAAGCCCTCGATCTGCTCCGTCACAACTTTGATGTTGTGCTGACCGACGTCCAGATGCCGGCCCTTTCCGGCATCGAACTCCTCGGACGGATACACAGTACCAACCCTGATCTTCCGGTAATACTCATGACAGGCTATGCCGACCTCGACATTGCCATTGACGCCATCAAGAAAGGCGCCTTTGATTTCATTACCAAACCATACAATGCAAGACATCTCATCCATTCCATTGAGAAGGCGATCAGGTATGGAAGCCTCCTGAGGGCTGAAAAACATTACAAATCGATGCTTGAAGATACGGTGAAGAAGAGGACTGAGGAATTGACCGATGCGTTGACCATGGTGAAGCGGGTAAGCACCGAGATCATTCAGAGGCTGATAAATGTTGCTGAATTCAGGGATACTGAAACAGGCGCGCATATCTCCAGGATAGGCCTCTACGCAAACAAGATAGCCGAGGAACTGAACATGCCGGACGATTTCGTCGAGACCATTGCCTTTGCAGGTCCGATGCATGACATCGGGAAGGTCGGCATCCCTGACAACATACTGTTGAAGCCCGCTGCACTTTCCAGTAATGAGTTCGACATCATGAAGAATCATACGGTCATCGGCAACAA
>JBBIUL010000311.1:0-2314 GCA_037440265.1 Nitrospira sp.
GATGTGACAGATGAAGGTGAGGGAGGTCTCATGGGGCTAGCTGTTCACCCGTCTTTTCCTGATTCTCCATTCGTATATGCAATGTACACGTACAGAAAAGAGGGAACCGTCTACAACAGGGTGGTCAGACTCAGGGACAGTGGAGAATCCGGCATTATGGACAAGGTCATTGCCGACAACATCCCCGGCGCCCGCTTTCATAACGGCGGGAGGATCGCCTTCGGCCCTGACCGCATGCTCTATATTGCGACCGGCGAGAATTTCGATGCAAACCTGGCGCAGAGTCTCGACTCTCCTGCAGGAAAAATACTAAGACTGACCCCCGAAGGTGCAATACCAGAGGATAATCCATTTAAAGACTCCCTGGTGTATTCATATGGCCACCGCAATCCCCAGGGGCTTGCCTGGCACCCAAAGACGGGACAGCTCTTCTCCTCAGAGCATGGCCCGTCAGGAGAATATCTGAAATTTGCGAATGACGAGATCAATATCATAAAAAAAGGCGGCAATTTCGGCTGGCCCAAGGTGATCGGATCAGGTGGAGAACAACCATTTATCGATCCGCTCATCGTATGGAAGAAGACAACCCCACCTGCCGGGATGACTTTCTGCAGTGGCAAAATGTTTCCATCCCTTCAGGGGAGCCTCTTTGTAGCAACCCTCAAAAGCGAAGCACTGATACGGATCGTGATGGAATACAGCGGTGGCCGGTATTCAGTTACCTCCATAGAACGCTGGTTCGCCTCAGGATATGATGAAGGAACGTACGGCCGCCTGAGGGACGTGGTAGAAGGCCCGGACGGGTATCTTTATTTTCTCACAAGCAATACAGACGGTCGGGGAAATCCAAGGGCCGGCGATGACAAGATATACAGGATCAGCCCTGGTGAGAATAATGCCAGATAGGATATTTTTTCCATTCAGTTAAATACAGCAAGGAGGATCACATGCTTAAACCCTTGTTCAAAACAAGCAACAGCTTTTCATTTCTGTTTTTGAGAATCGCCCTCGGTGTGGTCATGTTTCCCCACGGTGCGCAAAAAGTCCTTGGGTGGTACGGCGGCCCAGGCTATGAAAAGACGATCGAAATCTTCACCACAAACATGCATTTTCCGCTCCTTTTTGTGCTGCTGCTTATGGCTGCAGAGTTCGCCGGCTCGCTTTTCCTTATCATAGGGTTTTTGACCCGGATTTCAGCCCTTGCCATAGGTACGTCCATGTCGATCTGCGCATACATGAACCACCTGCAGCACGGGTTCTTCATGAACTGGTTCGGCAATCAGAAAGGCGAAGGCTTTGAGTTCCATATCCTCGTTGCCGGAATCGCACTTGCGCTTGTCTTTGGCGGAGCCGGAGCTCTCTCCGTTGACAAAAAACTGGGGAAATAGGGACGGACTTCAACTGCAACGCAAAATCCCTTTACAATTAATCTGCGTTGCAAAAGCCAGTTGCACAATACCGCCTGATTCGTATATAACTATCAGGACTATATGAAATATTATGAATTCGTTTTTGAGGTCCCTGAAGAATCCCGCGAGGCGCTGTCAAACAGGCTGTCTGAACTCGGTTCAGAAGGTCTCTTTGAGAAGGGCCTGAACATCCACGCCTTCTTCAAAGCATCGGTGAACCCTGACGAACTCTGCAGTGCACTGTCGGCGTTCCGGGACATCCTGAAAACATCAGGCCTCGACCCTGATTTCTCTTTCTGCTGGAGCCTGCTTCCTGAAAAAGACTGGAATGAATCCTGGAAGGCCGGCTTTAAGCCGATGGAAGTCGGAGAAAATCTCACCATTGTGCCGTCATGGCTTGAGAGTGATACGGCAAGGGTTCGCCTCATTATTGACCCTGGCATGGTCTTCGGTACCGGGCACCATGAGACAACAAGGACCTGCCTTGCCCTCATCGAGAAATTTTCCATGGACAGCGCAGGGAAAACTTTCCTCGACATAGGAACAGGGACCGGCATACTCGCGATCTGTGCCGCCAAGCTCGGATTCTCACATGTAACTGCAGTCGATACCGACCCGCTCTGCATCGAAGCCGCTGAGAAAAATGCCCTATTGAACAGCCTGGATAGTATCTCATTTATTGCAGGGGACATCCATGCGGTCAGCGGTGCTTTTGATATGATAACCGCAAACCTGCTTTCAGGCATATTGACCGGAATTGCCTATGAAATTGCATCCGGGCTGAAGCCGGGAGGGACTGCCATACTCTCCGGGATACTCACCGGACAGGAGTTTGAGGTCATAGAAGCATACGAAAAGGAAGGGCTCACGCTGAACGAAAAACTGCTCAGTGGAACGTGGGTAAC
>JBBIUL010000312.1:0-2292 GCA_037440265.1 Nitrospira sp.
GAACTGGCGATCCAGGTGGCAGAGGAGATGCACAGGCTCGGCAAACACAGAAAGGCGAATGTCCTTCCTGTCTATGGCGGCAAGTCGATCGAGACCCAGATAAAGGGATTGAAAAAAGGGGTCGATGTAATCGTAGGCACCCCCGGCAGGGTGATCGACCATATCAGGAGAAAGACCCTGTCGCTTCAGCATGTTTCCGTTGTTGTGCTTGATGAGGCAGACGAGATGCTCAACATGGGGTTTATCGAGGACATGGAGACGATACTGAAGGAGACCCCTTCAGAGCGGCAGACCCTGCTTTTCTCAGCCACCATGCCCCAGCCGATTATGAATATTGCCAAAAGATATATGCGGTCGCCCGAGAAGGTAAGGGCAAGCACGAAAGAGGTGGTGGTCTCGGAGATCAAGCAGGTCTTTTATGAGGTAAGGGAACCTGACAAGATAAATGCGCTTTCAAGACTTATTGATGTTGAAGACCCACAGCTTGCGATTGTCTTCTGCCATACCAAGGTTGAGGTTGACGAAGTCTCCCTGAAACTCCAGCAGATGGGCTACAATGCAAGCGCCCTTCACGGTGATTTTACGCAGGCGCGCAGGGACGAGGTGATGCATAAGTTCAAGCACGGCAAACTCGATATCCTGGTGGCTACCGACGTTGCTGCCCGCGGGCTCGATATCCAGAATGTCACCCATGTCATCAATTACAGCATCCCGCAGAACCCAGAGCGTTATATCCACAGGATCGGAAGGACCGGAAGGGCAGGGAAATCAGGCATTGCCATCACCCTTGTCACCCCCCGGGAGTACCGCCACCTGAAGGTGATAGAGAAGACTGCCCGTACCGTTATAGCTAAGCAGAAGCTTCCTACATCAGTGGATGCGGTAAAGGCACGCGAGAAAAACATCGGGAAAGATATTTCCGAGATACTGATGGATCAGAAGCACCTGAAATATCTCTCTCTGGTGGCGGAACTGTCAAAACACTTCAGTTTCGGTGATATTGCGGCAGCTGCGATGTTTGCGGCATTTGGTGAGATAAAAGAACAGCCGGCTGACGAGCTTCTGGAAAAAAAGGGCATGGCAAGGCTCTTTATGACGATCGGAAGGAAAGATAAAATAAAGGTTGCGGATATCGTGAAATCGATCGCATCAGAGGCAACCATCCCGTTCAGCAGGATCGGAAAGATCGATGTGTATGACAAATTTACCTTTGTCGAGATACCGGAGGACCTTGCTGACAAGGTGATCGGTTCTGTTGATGATATGGTTATGCAGGGCAAGCGGGTGAGCATCAGCCAGGCACGGGCAAAGACTGAACCAGACAGGAAATCTGAAAGAAAGAAGAAAAAACGGCGCTGATACGCTCCCAGATTGTTATCAGGGCGCCAGGCTGGAAGAGATTGAGACCAACAGATAAGCGCCCTTTTTTGCCGGGTCTTCCCTGATAGTTACCGTGCCGTTTTTTAGGACAAGCAAATCCCCTTTCTTGTAGCCAAGCGGTTTTTTGCTGTCTTCGGCTGCCTGCAGTGTAAGGCTTCTGACGTTGATGATAAATCCTGAAGTCCCCATATAAGTCTTATCCCCCATCGGCTGTGAGCGCACTTCTCCTAAGGCAAGCTTGACCACCTTGAAGTTCCTGCCGGAGTAATACTGGTCAATTATTTCACGGATGTCATGCTCTGAGGGTGCCACTGTGCATGATGCCAGGCCGAGTCCCACAAAAATCACCAGAAAGAACAAAAGGCATGACGCATAAACATTGTTTTCCTGCAAGGCCGGGGACAAGAGACTTGTTTTCATGCGATCCCTCCAAGGTTATAACAAAGGTCTGACCTCAACCACCCTGAAATATGCAACATGACTGACCCATGCTGCAGCCTGCTCCCCTGCTGCTGATCTGGTGCTGCTTCGTATCACATCGATCAGCCTGCCGGAATCTTCAACTTCTCTCAGTTCCAGTGTCATCCGGCACCCTGCGTAACCTTTTCCGCTCTGCCGGTAAAGAAAGGCTGCCCGCGGATTTTCCCAGATATTATTGAATGTTGTGCTGTCTGTCATGCCCCATGCTACGGTTTCATCGTCAATGATGTGCGGGGCAGCATACATCGCAACATTAACTTCCCCTTTAGCACTGGCAGTGGCAATCACCCCGGTGCCGTCTGAGGCAAACAGTTCAGATAGTTTCATCCTTCCCCTCTGATTTCTTTGTTCCCTGAAACCATTTTAGCACAGAAAGGATGATGATTAGAGGAAAAGAAAGTTGCTTAAAGAATGCAATTTGTAAGGCTTGGT
>JBBIUL010000313.1:0-2271 GCA_037440265.1 Nitrospira sp.
TATCTTCTCTCCTGCCATGTCAAGTGCAATATGATAAGGCATTATTACATGAGCGTTCTTGCTTACGAGCAGGTTTTCGGCAACCTTTATCTTTCTTTTCTTCAGGCCGTTTATTTCCTTCAGGAGGGCATCTGGTTCAACAACAACCCCGTTGCCGATAATGCAGGTAGTGTTCTTGTGGAGTATTCCGGAAGGGATGAGATGCAGGACATATTTTTCGTTATTGATTACTACCGTGTGCCCTGCATTATGGCCGCCCTGATACCGTGCAACCATGGAAGCCTTTTTTGTGAGATGATCAACTATCTTCCCTTTTCCTTCATCTCCCCACTGGGCACCTACAACAATTAAAACAGGCATTTTATTTCCTCGCTTGAAAATTTAGAGTATTCTGACATTTCTGTTGCACAAATAACCACAGAATTATTCAGTAAGGCGGAGCTGAGAGCTTTCAAGAATTTACCATCCCGGATTAAAGGGTTATCTTGTTGACAGATAAAATATTTGGCAGCCTCTTGATCTGTTCAAGGATCTCTTCAGAGGGCGTTGTGTCAACACTCACCACGGAAATGGCTGTTCCTCCTGCTGATTCCCTGCCGAAATGCATCCTCGCTATGTTAATGCTGTTGCTGCCCATAAGGCCTCCAATGTTGCCGATCACCCCGGGCTTGTCATTATTGTAGATGAGCAGGAGTTCGCCTTCCGGCACGATTTCAACCTTATAATTATCGATCAAAATAATACGGGGGTCTTTCTTGCTGTATAAGGTGCCGGCAAGATACCGTTCATTGTTTTTTGCCTTTATCCTGAGTGCGATCATGCTCTGATAGTCTCCGGCATCTGCACTCTTGGTCTCTTTTATCTCGATCCCCCTTTCCTTTGCTATGTAAGGGGCATTTACGAAATTGACGGTTTCCTGGAGGATGGGGTTCAGAAACCCTTTGATCGCTGCAATGGTTACCGGAGCAGTGTTGATTTCAGATGCATCACCCATATATTCAACGGTAATCTCGGTTGCACCTCCGGTGAATATCTGAGACGCAAACCCGCCCAGTTTTTCGGCGAGCGCGATAAACGGCTGGAGGCGCGGTATCTGGTCGCTGGGTATGGAAGGGAAATTCACGGCATTCCGTATGGTGCCGTGAACAAGATAATCGGCAATCTGGTCGGCAACCGCAAGGGCAACATTCTCCTGAGCTTCCTCGGTTGATGCGCCGAGATGCGGTGTGCATATGATGTTGTCAAGTGTCAGCAGGGGGCTGTTTTCAGGCGGCTCCTTCTCAAAGACGTCAAGCGCAGCCCCGGCCACCTTGCCGCTCTTGAGAGCCTCATAGAGATCCTCTTCGTTGATGATGCCTCCGCGCGCACAATTTATGATGCGCACCCCGTCTTTCATTTTGGCAATATTCTTTGCGCTGATCAGCCCTTTTGTTTCAGCGGTCAGGGGAGAATGGATGGTGATGAAGTCAGCCTGGGAGAAGAGTTCCTCGATGGACACCTTTTTTATTCCCATAGCCTTTGCCTGGTCTTCGCTCAGGAACGGGTCGTAGGCAATCACATTCATTTCAAGCCCCAGGGCCTTTTTTGCAACCTGGCCGCCGATGTTGCCAAGACCGATGATGCCGAGTGTTTTGTTGAAAAGTTCGACTCCCATGAACTTCTTCTTTTCCCATTTGCCTTCTTTCATTGAAGCAGTTGCCTGAGGAATGAGGCGTGCAACGGAGAAGAGCATGGCGACTGAGTGTTCAGCGGTTGTGATCGTATTTCCACCGGGGGTATTCATGACAACAATGCCTTTTTTTGACGCTGCATTCTTGTCGACATTATCAAGTCCTGATCCTGCCCTGCCGATAACCTTGAGGTTCGCTGCCGCATCTATGATTTCTGCGGTGACCTTTGTGGCAGAACGTATGACCAGTCCGTGGTACTGGCCTATACAAGCCTTCAGTTCGTCCGGCTTCATGCCTGTTTTGACATCAACCTCAAGACCTGCCTTTTTCAGTATGGAAACGCCTTTTGGCGAAATATTATCGCTGACCAGAACTTTCATGAGTGCCCGTCCTCCTAAACAAGTAGTAATTCCTGTGCAACGGCAACGCCTGTGCCGAGCTTTACAGGATGTCCCATGCCTTTCAGTACCATCTCAAGGCCGGCTATGGCTGTTATTACATCAAAGGTGCCTGCATATCCCAGATGGGCAATACGGAAGATTTTTCCCTTTGCCTGTCCCTGCCCCCCTGCTGCGGTAATGCCGTACTTTACCCTCAGGTT
>JBBIUL010000314.1:0-2236 GCA_037440265.1 Nitrospira sp.
ACTGATATTCAGCACTGTCTACGGTGCCGCTTCTTCTGCCCCTAACCTCTCCGGCAACAGTGATTATTCTTCCCTTGGCATAGATGAGCGGATCAAGATATCCGGCGTGATGGACAATGAATCTTCCCCGTGAGGTATCAGCATTGCTCGGTCTTCCGTACTGATTGAGGGGCTTCTCAACAACCTCTATGTAGGTCCCTTCTTTGGTGTTGGCAGAACCGGCAATAACGCCCCCAATGATAACGACCTTTCCTTTGTGCGACTCGGGGTTACTGAATATATCTTCTACAGACACCTCGGCAGAAACTGCGTCTCTCGATCCCTTTGAAACTGCATGGGTACAGCCGGCAAAAATAATGATGGTCAGCACAAGCAGCAAAATTCTTGTGTAACGGTTTGTAAAGGCTTTTTCAGGCATCATATGAATCGGTCCTCCTAAGAAAAGAGTAATACAGAGCGCTTATGAATTCAAGCCTTTTACAACCTCGAACTTCAGCCGGTGATTTTTTGCAGTTGAACTTCGGCTCTCTTGATGATAGGCTGTAAGTATCAAGAAATAAGGAGGACTCCATGTTTCATTCGGATGACAACAACAGCGGTACTATTCTCATCTCCTTTCTCATAGGAGGCATCATCGGCGCCGGGCTGGCCCTGCTCTTAGCCCCTCAATCCGGCAGAAAAACAAGGAAACAGATAGCTGATCTTGCCGAAGATGCAAGGGACTCGGCATCAGATTATGCAAAAAAACTGAAGAGAAGTATTTCATAAGCCATTTGTTCAGCTTTTCGGGGACCTGACTTGATTTCTCAGTTACATACTCTCGGCAGATCCTATGCCGGCTGACTTGACGGTTTGAAATACAGGACAGAAAGCGGCGGGGCAACTATCTGGATCGAGTGAGCTTTTCCATGCCATGGGATCTGCTCAGCGCACACGCCTCCGGAATTGCCAAGGTTGCTGCCGGCATACTCCCGAGAGTCGCTGTTTAATATCTCCCTATAATAACAGGCTTCAGGCACGCCGATCCGGTAGAAGAACCTCGGTACAGGGGTAAAATTGCAGACCGTGATAATATGATCACGGCGGTCTTTTGCATATCTTATGAATGATATGATACTGCTGTCTTTGTCCCTGAAATCTATCCATTCAAAACCCTGATAATCAAAGTCAACTTCATGCAGTGCCGGTTCGCTGGAATAAATCCTGTTCAGGTCATGGACAAATTTCTGTGTTCTGTTGTGCTGCCGGTACTGGGTCAGGTGCCAGTCAAGGCTGTGGTCGGATTTCCATTCATCCCACTGGCCGAATTCTCCGCCCATGAAAAGGAGTTTTTTGCCGGGATGAGCGTACATATAACCGTAGAAAAGCCTCAGGTTTGCGAATTTCTGCCACATGTCCCCCGGCATCTTGTTGAGGAGCGACCTCTTTCCATGAACGACCTCATCATGAGACAGCACGAGGATAAAATTCTCAGTGAATGCATAGAGCAGGCTGAAGGTAAGGTTACCCTGGTGATACCTCCGGTGGACAGGGTCTTTGGTTATATATTCAAGCATGTCGTTCATCCAACCCATGTTCCATTTCAGGTCAAACCCGAGTCCGCCGAGATAAACAGGTCTTGAGACGCTCGGCCATGCTGTGGATTCTTCTGCTATGGTAAGTATTCCCGGGAAATACTGATGGGTAACGACATTGAACTGCTTGATAAAATCGATCGCCTCAAGGTTTTCATTCCCCCCAAACTTGTTCGGTATCCAATCGCCTTCATTCCTGGAGTAATCAAGGTACAGCATCGAGGCAACCGCATCAACCCTGAGGCCATCTATATGATATTTATCAAGCCAGAACAATGCATTTGATATCAGATAATTCCTCACCTCATTCCGACCGTAATTGAAGATCAGGGTCCCCCAGTCCCGGTGCTCGCCCTTGCGAGGGTCCTGATGCTCATAGAGACACGTTCCGTCAAAGAATGCCAGACCATGGCCGTCTCTCGGGAAATGAGCCGGTGCCCAGTCAATGATAACCCCGATATTGTTCTGATGGCATATATCGACAAACGCCATAAAGTCATCAGGATGACCATGCCTGCTCGTAGGTGCGAAATACCCAATGGTCTGATACCCCCAGGAAGCGTCCAGGGGATGCTCTGAAACAGGGAGCAGTTCAATGTGTGTATATCCCATCTCTTTGACATAGGGCAAAAGCGTCTCTGCAAGCTCGGCATAGGTCAGAA
>JBBIUL010000315.1:0-2236 GCA_037440265.1 Nitrospira sp.
ACTGATCAGGTAAAATGTAGTTTACCACGCAGACGTTATACTTTCGACATCAATTGCTGTATTTCCTCGTGATACCCGATATACCTTTTCAGGGTCTTTTCATTTTTCCCGTACTTTTGATACTGCGTAAGGATTTCCTCAAAGCGCTCCTCCGCCTCTTTTTCAGCACCGATCTGCACGATGCCGTCAGTGATAATATCAACCAGCCGGTCAGCATAGATGATGATCCTCTCCTCAAGGGTCCTGAGGGTATAATCCTTTACCGGCAATCCGAGTTCCTTTGCCTCTTCTCCGGTGAGTCCTCCCCGTATATGCTTCTCCATGATATCAGTCACGGTTTTGGGCAGCCCGAGCTTCTGGCCGAGTTCGGCACCGATTTTCCCATGCTCTATTTCATGTGTCTTTGCTTTTCCGAGATCATGGAACAGCGCTCCCCTGCCTACAAGGACAAAGTCCAGACCACCCCCTATTCTTCCTGCCAACTCCAAAGCTTTTTCAGCCACTTTGGTGCTGTGTCTTATGTCATCCTCGGAAACTCCTTCTGTTCTCAGCAATGCAATGTCAGCATCATCTATCCCGTAGTTCATGGTATCCTCCCGTTGTAATCTTCCATAGTGAGTTTATTTCACCCCAAAATAAGACAGGGTGTCGGCAACTGCCTTGTCCAGGTCTTCTTTGATATGTTCGAACTTGGACTTTACATCATCGTGGATATGATGAATATATTCCTGAAGCGCCTCTTTGCCGTATTTCTCCTCAATCATCTTCCCATACTCATATATCTTTGTAATATCATGGCGTTCGGCCTTCTTTTCCGGGTCCCCGTCGATCCATTCATGAATCTCACGGTATTCCTTCCCTGTTCTTTTCTGACTGGTCTCGAGGTGTTTTTCGATCTTTGGCATACTGTTTTCTCCTTTCCTTAATCCTTCGATGCGTAGAGCATCTCAAATACAGCCATCCCTTTCTCGAGGATATCTGCATCATCTTTTCCTGTTTTTCTGATACCCGAGAGAATCCCTTCTATTCCCTGCACCTCGGGCGCCCTGAATTTTTCATCTTTCATATCGATCTCATGAACAATTTCGGCCATTTTCTTCACTGCCTTATCCTTTATCCCGAAAGCTTTTGTAAGCACCTCAAAGGTACAAAGGTCGCCTGCATGGGTAAACGCTCCGCTCTTCACATCAAAAGCAACCGCCAAACGGTCCTGCATGGGCAGTTCATGTTCTTCAATAAACCCGAAGACAGCTTTTTTGTCTATGAATTTTTTAATAAGCCATGCAGATGCCATTCTGTCCACAAACGGTCTTTTCCGCGTAACCCAGACCCTTCCGCGGTATTTTTCCGGGTTTTCTACAGGTATTACGGCTGCTCTTTTTTCCTCTTTGACGGTCTTCTTAAACTTTTCTGCATCAGCCTTCAGACTCTCAAGCCTCTTCTGCAGCCGCCGGCCGGCCCCGGATTTGAAGAAGTCGACTTTTCTTATGTCATCGAATACTCTCATCAGTTTGCCGATCTGTTCTGACAGTCCTTCGGTATTTTTTATCCTGCCTCCCTTTCTGATGCTGTTTATTTTCATCTCCAGTTCATCAGCCTGTTTTTCCAGGCTGTCATAATCCCTGACCCTTTGCGCATCGAAAAGGGCCCTGATATCAGAGGCATTCATCGTCTCGATCTGTTCAACTTTCGCAAACACGGCTTCCCCCTTCATTTCAGTCACCTCGGCAGCAAGCCATTGGAGAAATTCAAAATGCTCCTCGCTGAATGGCAGGATGTAAACCGCTCCCTTAAGCTGGACAGCACCGCATTTCATGAGTTTCCTCCATACTTTCATCCTGCTGCTTACTGGTTTGGCAGGCACCGTATAAAAAAAGATCAGCCAGTTCGGATCTCCTTCAGATTGCTTCTGCACTCTCTGTTTCATATGGTGTTTCGCCTTTCCCGGCATAATTATGTTACCTTTGTTTTTAATGTAACAGCTGTTTCATAGTTTGTCAAGTCATATGATCGTACTGCGATCACCTGTGTTTTTGTTCCCCCATTTACTGCAAAGAAGATAGAGATCCATAGCGCAAATGCAGGAAGCGCTTCATATGATATTTGTCATAGCACACATGTGTTTTTTGCGCTATTATGGGTTCAGAACCAACATTAACCAGGAGGGGTCATGGACAGATTTGTACGGAACTTTATCATAGCAAGCATTATTTACCTTGGCGTGTCGTCGATTCTT
>JBBIUL010000316.1:0-2231 GCA_037440265.1 Nitrospira sp.
AATCAGAGGGCTACCTGATTGAGCTTACAAGGCATAACGGCAGTTATCACCTGACCCAGTATAACTGCCCGATTAACCGGGTGGCTGTTGAGTTCAATGCAGCCTGCGCGCATGAACTGCAGCTTTATCGTGACCTTGTCAGAAAAGACATCACCAGGAAGCACAGTCTTTCAGACGGCAGCAATTCCTGTCTGTATCTTATCCCGGCTGTTTGATCTTTCTCTTTTTTCCGGCAGCGAATGCATCCCTGCAGTCCCTGAGCGCCTTCAGCAGCCGCGTGATATGTTTTTCCTCATGCGCAGCACTTATGGTTAGCCGTACTCTCGGTTCCTTTACTGAAGGCGGTCTGATTGCCGGTGCATAGATGCCCCTTTGAAAAAGGTCTTCGGACAACCTCACGGCGTTTTTAATGCTGCCGGTCAGGACAGGGATAATGGGGGTTTCACTGCCCGAGATGTCAACCCCGAGTTCTCTGAGTCCTTCTGTCAACCGAGCCCTGTTGGCCCATAATCTGTCTACGAGTGCCCTGTCTTTCTTGAGGAGCTTGATTGCTGTCTGCGAGGCGGCTATGATGCAGGGCGGCAGGGCGGTCGAGAAAATAAAACTTCTCGCTGTATTGGCAATCCAGGTGATGATGTCATGACTGCCTGCTGCAAATGCCCCGAAAGAGCCGAGTGCCTTTGAAAATGTCCCCATCTGTAACAGCCAGGGCTGAGGGCTGAGGCTGAAATGCGAAAGAGCGCCTTTTCCCTTGCCGAGCACGCCGGTGCCGTGGGCATCATCGAGATAGAGCAGCACAGAGCCCGGAGCGAGCGATTCGAATTCCTGACAGAGACGGTAAAGCTCCTGCAGCGGCGCAATGTCGCCGTCCATGCTGAAGACCGTATCCGTGATGATGATTTTTCTTTTTGACGAATCTTTTTTCATCAGGGTCTTCAAATGTGCTATGTCCTTGTGCCGGTAAATGACTGTTCCGGCCCTGCTCAGTCTGCATCCGTCAATAATGCTCGCATGGTTCAGTTCGTCGCTGAAGATCGTGCAGTCCCCGGATGTCATCGCCGGAATTATTCCGGTGTTGGCAGCATACCCTGAATTGAATATCAGGGCGGCATCGGTTTGTTTGAATGCTGCGATCTCCCGTTCAAGCTTCTCATGCAGGATGCATCCCCCGGCAAGGAGCCGCGAAGCCCCGGCGCCGAATGCATATTTTGCAGTTGCCGACAGTGCGGCCCTGATGATCTCCGGGTGGCTTGCAAGCCCGAGATAGTCATTAGAAGAGAAGTTCAGGAGTCGTCTGCCCCTGATTCTGATAACAGGCTTCTGAGGAGACGAGCGTGCAATGATTCGACGCAGGAGATTGTCTTTTGTCAGCTTCTGTAGTTCTTTTTCGAACACGGAACAATTGTAGCACAGTGCAGATTATCTCTTCATCTGAGCGGAACGAAAAGCCGGCCGATTATGTTTGAAGGCCGGACAGATGCAAGCCCCACAATGGTCGTGTCAAACGACAAGAAAAAATGAATAAATACGCTGTATTAGGAGGTGGTTTTTTGTAGCGTATTCATTCATAATAGGCTATAATTTTTAAGGTGTCGGTAATATATTCGAGCATGCAGCGGAGGATTGCAGATGCAGCGAAAACGAATCGGTGAACGGCTGATTGATGCAGGACTGATCACAAAGGAGCAGCTTGAGATAGCCCTTGCTGAACAGAAAAAGAGCGGAGAACTCATCGGTGCAATTCTCTTTAGCCTCGGGTTTATAAGCCAGAAAGAGCTTTTCACTGTCCTTTCAATGTCCCACGGCGGCGACGACAAGCAGGCAAAAGAAGAGAAGATAGACGTCCCCGATGAAATTGACGCGATGGTAAAACAAAGTTCGATTGCCCTCAAAGGGGCCGGGCAGGGCACGGAAAAGGTTTCCGATCTGTCACTGCCTCCGGTGGTCCGGCTGCTTGAACGGATTATCGCCACCGGGATCAGCAAAGGCGTGACTGATATACATATAGGCCCTGATGCACGGGGGACCCGTGTGCGGTACAGGATAGACGGGCTTCTTCAGCACGGCATGTACCTTCCCAAAGAGATCCTGCCTGCGCTTGTCTCAAGGGTCAAGATCATGGGCTCGATGAACATCGCAGAGAGCAGGGTGCCCCAGGACGGATCAACAGAGTTCAGTTTCAACGATAAGATGCTCGACATCAGGATATCGACGTTCCCGGTCCTTGGCGG
>JBBIUL010000317.1:0-2222 GCA_037440265.1 Nitrospira sp.
CCAAGCAGAATTGGGATTCCATAGAGCCACGAAAGAGATGGCGATTTATGGGACAGATAAAGGAACAGGACTATTACGGGAATAGACAGAACAAAGTGTATCATGTCCTGCAGGACCGTAGTCAGAGGTATTATGCTTCTGGGAAAGTTGACCTTCTTTATTATTGAAGCATTGCCAAGGAAAACGCTTGATGATGCATTGACCGAATTTGAGAACCACTGCCAGGGGAAAAGCCCGGTTATGAGGAAAACAGCATAGTTTTCCATCTGTATCTTCATGACTACCTTGAAAGCAATATAGAAAACAAAGGCAAATGCCAATGGATGACCGATGGACCACAGATAGCCGAATACATTGTTTTTGTACCGCACTTTCATCTCTTTTTGGGTCATCACCAGTATGAGGTCGATGTAATGTTGAAAAGATCTTTTCATTTCAATCTCTTTGAGCGTATTTTTATCATAAAAGGGAAGGGCATTTTTTCTCTGTCCCTCTTACATCATCTCCATGGATTTTAGAGTGAAACATCTTAAGATGGCTGCATATGAAATCTCAATTTTATCCCCATTTAAGCCCATCTCTGTCAAGGGCTTATCGACTGTGCTAACTATATAGAATAACAATATATTGTTATTAAAATCCAATCATTTGCAGGTGAATCAAGAATGCATTTAAAACATGTATCCGCAAGGTTTTAAAGCGGTTTTTTTGTATAATATAATGACTCGAGAAAGGATGGGACAGGAGGAGCTATGCACATAGGGGTAATCGGAACAGGATATGTGGGACTTGTAACCGGAGTCTGTTTTGCCGAGTTCGGGGTTTTTGTCACCTGTGTTGACAAGGACGAAAAAAAGATCAAGGCACTGAAAAAAGGTGAAGTGCCGTTTTACGAGCCGGGACTTGAAGGTCTTGTCAACAAGAACATCAAAAACGGAAGACTGAAGTTCTCTACCAGGATCAATGATGCCGTTGATTCATCTCTGGTGATTTTTATAGCGGTCGGTACGCCGCCGAGGGGAGACGGTTCTGCTGATTTAAGCTATGTTCAGGAAGTCG
The DNA here is from genome assembly GCA_037440265.1 of Nitrospira sp. GTDB lineage: Bacteria > Nitrospirota > Thermodesulfovibrionia > Thermodesulfovibrionales > UBA6898 > JBBIUL01. Next base: position 1,060 of record JBBIUL010000317.1, read on the forward strand.
CGGCTGAGATTGCCGACAACATCAAGGGCTATAAAGTTATTGTTACCAAGAGCACGGTGCCGGTCGGGACCGGGACCATGGTCAGGGAGATAATTTCGAAGCGGCTCAAGGAACAGGTTGATTTCGATATTGTTTCAAATCCGGAGTTTCTCAGGGAGGGAGCTGCCATCGAGGATTTCATGAGGCCGAACAGGGTGATCATCGGTGCGCGCAGCCAGCAGGCAGTGGCGATCCTGAAGGACCTCTACCGGCCCCTTTATCTTATCGAGACCCCTTTTGTAGTCACAAACATAGAAACGGCTGAATTGATAAAATACGCATCAAATTCTTTCCTTGCGACAAAGATCTCTTTTATAAATGAAATATCGAGGCTCTGTGAAAAGGTAGGCGCTGATGTCCATATGGTAGCAAAAGGCATGGGGCTTGACATGCGGATCGGATCCAAGTTCCTCCATCCGGGCCCTGGATATGGAGGATCGTGTTTCCCCAAAGACACACGCGCCCTGCATACTATTGGCCAGAATTGGGGCGAAGAGCTTGGTGTGGTCAGAGCCGCTATCGATGCAAATGAGAGGCAGAAGGGGTTTGTGTTCGAAAAGATAAAGAAAGGCATCGGTTCTGTCAGCGGCAAAACCTTTGCAGTACTCGGTCTTTCGTTCAAACCGAATACCAACGATATGCGCGAGGCGCCATCTGTCTTCATTATTGAAAATCTGCTGAAGGAAAAGGCGAAGATCAGGGCTTTTGATCCTGTTGCTATTGAAGACGCTAAGGCGGTTTTCCGCAACAGCGTGAAATATGCAAAAGGCCCCTATGACTGTGTCAGGGGTGCAGATGCTGTTGTGATTGTTACGGAATGGAATGAATTCAGGAACCTCGATCTTGCCAGGATCAAACAGCTTCTGAAGACGCCTTATTTCTTTGACCTGAGAAATATCTATGAGCCTGAGAAGATGAAGAGGCTTGGTTTTACATATTTCTGCGTTGGGCGAGGGTAACAGTTGAGTAAGTATTGCTGCTGTTGTCTCAAACTCATCACGCTTCACGCATTACGGTCGCTAAGGGCGATTAGCTCAGCGGGAGAGCACTGCCTTCACACGGCAGGGGTCACTGGTTCGAACCCAGTATCGCCCACCATTATCATAAATGCAGTGTTTTGTTGT
>JBBIUL010000318.1:0-2218 GCA_037440265.1 Nitrospira sp.
TCAAGAAACTCCTGAAATGGTTTTTGGAACATTTCCATCCCGATTGCAATGTCTTTTTTTCTGCGGTGCAGTTCCCGTATCACCTGGAGCTGGACGCGGTGGTGTTCAAATCTGTCATGAGACTCGCCTACGTAAATGATCTGCTTTGACGCAGCTTTTTCTATGATGTCACTGACCGTAACGATGCGGGGGACCTCAATGCCTATGATATCTTCGGCAATTTTGAGTCTTATTCCCCTCGGGGTCTCGTCAGTCGATTTGGAAATATTTCTGCCCTCTTTAAATGCGATACTGCTGAACTTTCCATAGTGTGTTATTTTGGATGCATACTGCCGGAACTCCGAAGGCTGTTCACCGTCGGCAACAGCGACCACCCCTTCCGGGTTGAACGGATTCCGTTTTGTCAGCATAAAAAAGTCCGCCTGCTGTTTTTCGACCTTTCCAAGCAGTCTTTTTATCAGCACTGTCTCAGTGCCCGGGACCAGAAGAGAAGACCGCCTGATGTCGTCATAGGTCACCTCATCTTCCTTCCTGGAGGAGAACCCCTCTTTCTCAAACAGCGCCTGCAGAGCTGAATAGCCTTCATGCATGTCCTGCGGGACTACAAAAATTCCCTTTTTTGATCCCAACAGCGTAGAGATAACCGACGGCATCTCATCACCGGAAAGTTTCCTGAACACATCATAGTCAGCGTCTACTATCAGTTCAAGAGGGACATCATCTGTCTCGACCTCAATGCTGCTCTTCTCCTTATCTATATCAATCTTTTTTTTCAGTTCTGCATTCTTTGACCTCAGGACCACCGGCACCGACATCCTGAACGCTGTTCCTTTCTGTACTATGTCGAAAGAGGTAATTGTTTTTGAACCCCGATATCTTACCTGAACGTTTCCCAGTTCGATTTCAGGGGAACCCTTTTCGTCGACCCACTGTCTGAAAAACCAGCTGAGGTCTTTCCCCGATGCAAAGGTAAAGGCAGCCTCTATGTCTTTCCACGATGCAGCCGCAGTCCTGTTTTTTTCAATAAAAAATCTGAGCGCCTTATAAAAAACATCCTCTCCTGCAAGGTCCTTCAGCATATGGAAGACCATCGCAGTCTTGCCGTACCCTACGGCGGAGGAAGCCCTGCCGGTCCTGGAGTAAAATTCCCTCAGTGAAAAATCATTCTCTTTTGAAACATAGCTCTGGAAGGAAACCAGCGCCTGTTTCCTGTACTCCCATCCCTTTCCTTTCTCCTCTTCATAAAGGTGGTCCGCAAGATAGGTGGTCAGTCCCTCGGCCCAGTTGCCGCCCTGATAATCGATATATACATGATTGCCGAACCATTGGTGCAGGATTTCATGCCCCAGAGAGGTCCCGGCTATAAACGGCAGCCTCACCACATCTCTGCCGAGCAGGGTAAAAGTCGGCATCGAATAGCCGGTGGGCAGGACATTTTCCACAATAGAAAACCTCTTGTAAGGATAGTCCCCGATCAGCTTCTCATAAAGATCAAAATATCTCTTTGCGTGCGCAAGATATTTTTTTGCGAGCTCTTTATCCTCGGGGAAAAAGTAGGTATAAATCTCAATCCCCCCGTGATCCTCACGTTCTGTGACATACCTCCCGGCAGCAAAACTGATCGTTTGAACCGGGTGGTTGAATGCAAATGAAAATTCCCTGCTCACATCGGTCTTTTCGGCAATGGTTATTTCATCCGCCTCTGAAACCGCCTCAAAATCATTGGGCAGAATTGCGGTTAGTTTATAGAGAGAGAGCCCCTGAACAACCGGATGCCATCTGCCGGTCAATGAAATACCTTCCTGCGTTATAAGATTGCCCTCTACAACCCCCGGATTGGTGCCCCTGTCTATATCAGCAAACGCCCCTGATCCGGATTCGTATTCAATGACAAGCAGATCGTCAGGCCGCTCCGGCTTGAACACTATTTTCTCACTGCCGGGTTCGATGATCAGCATTTTGTCATTTACCGAAGCTGAAATGATATGCAGTCCCCGCATATCCACCTTCAGTTCATCGCCTGCCGATGATATTCTTGATACTCCCCTGAGGGTCTGGGCTTCAAGATCGAAACGGACGTGAAGCTGATGCATCGGCAGCTTAGAGGCAGCAAAAGAAACAAACGGGACACTCAAAAAAACAAAAATCATCATACATTTTGATAAGCGCATGGTATAACCTTCTCCTTAAGGGGTTGTTATGTATTTTACGCCACCCG
>JBBIUL010000319.1:0-2187 GCA_037440265.1 Nitrospira sp.
GCAAGATCATTGAAGACCTGCTGAAAGAAAAGAAGTTCTCCGCCAATATCAGGTCCTACGAGAACGGGCTTGAGCTCATCTCCGGCTATTCAAAACTGCTTTCTGAAAAATCCCCGGTTGATATTGCAATCATAGACCTGAACATGCCGGTGATGGACGGGCTGACCGCTGCGAGGACCATGAGGGCAGTGGAGGCGCAGAACAAGGCAAAACATGTCCCTATCGTCTTTTTCTCTGCTGAAGTTGCTGATGAAGGCCTTAAGAAACAGATGGAAAGCCTGATGCCTGCGAATTATGTAAACAAGGGGTCTGACCCTGACCCTGACAAGCTTGCCTCCCGTGTCGAATATCTTATCGGCTACCTGATGGAAAAATACAGGCAATAGTCCTGCCGGACCGCTTTCGCCGTTTTCTTGACTTACCTCAAAATTAATCATTATAATCCATAAATTTACCGAGGCACGAATGGAAGAAATCAACGAACTTATCGAACAGAGGATCAAAAAAACCGAGGAACTCCGCCAGATGGGCATCAAGCCGTACGGAGACCCCTTTGATGCAAAAGACCACGCAGCAGAAATCATCAGCATCCACGGCAGTTCATCCAAAGAGGCGCTGGAAGGAAATCCGGTCAACTGTTCTCTCGCAGGCAGAATCGTTGCCATGAGAGACTTCGGAAAGGCAGCTTTTGCCCATATCCAGGACAGCACCGGCAAGATACAGATATACCTGAAGAAAGATTTGCTCGGCGAGAAGTACAAGCTCCTTAAGAAGCTTGATATCGGAGACATTATCGGCATAAGGGGAAGCCTGTTCAGGACAAAGACCGATGAACTGACGGTCGAGGTAAACGACTTCGAACTCCTCACAAAATCAATCAGGCCGCTGCCTGAGAAATGGCATGGGCTGAAGGACATTGAAACACGGTACAGGCAGCGTTATGTTGACCTTATCGTAAACCCCGAGGTGAGGGAGAACTTTGCAAAGAGAAGCATGATCATAAAGTCGGTCAGAGACTTCCTTGAGTCAAAAGGGTTTATCGAGGCAGAAACCCCGATGATGCACCAGATCCCCGGCGGGGCAACTGCCAAACCTTTTAGAACACATCATAACGCGCTCGGCATTGACCTCTATCTCCGCATTGCTCCTGAATTGTATCTCAAGCGGCTTCTCGTCGGCGGATATGAACGCGTGTACGAACTTAACAAGAACTTCAGGAACGAGGGGATATCCACACGGCACAACCCTGAGTTCTCGATGCTCGAGTTCTATATTGCCTATAAAGACTATCATTTTCTCATGAGCTTCACTGAAGAGCTGATTGCAGAGGTCGCCATGAAGGTCGTCGGCACCCTGAAAATACCGTACGGCGATGACATCATTGACCTTACCCCTCCCTGGCCGCGCGTGCCGATGCTTGAAGCCCTCGAAAAAAACGGTGTGCCTTCGGATATACTCCGGGATGCAGAAAAGGCCCGGTCGTGGGCAGCAGCCAATAAGATCGATATCCCGAAAGGTTCATCGCTCGGCAAGATCCTCGATGAAATATTCAAAGAGAAGGTGGAGACCGGTCTTATCCAGCCTGTCTTCATTATCGATCACCCAGTTGAACTCTCCCCGCTTGCAAAGAGAAAACCTGACAACCCGTCGCTGGTAGAACGGTTTGAACTCTTTGTCAGCGCACGTGAGATCGCAAATGCGTTCTCTGAACTGAACGACCCTTTTGACCAGAAGGGGCGGTTCCTCGAACAGGTAGAGGCAAAACAGGCCGGGGATGAAGAAGCACACTGGATGGATGAGGACTTTATAAGGGCACTTGAATACGGCATGCCTCCCGCAGCAGGCGAAGGGATCGGGATCGACCGGCTTGTTATGCTCCTGACCAATTCGCAGTCAATCAGGGACGTCATCCTCTTCCCGCAGTTAAAGCCAGAGCAATAGACGACAATGCCTTATGAATTATCTCTTAGAACGAATAATGTTTTAAACCTGAAGCCGGCAGCCGGCAGCCGGCGGCTTTGTACTTCATGAAACTTCCCTATCAGATATTCATTGCACTCCGATACCTGAGATCAAAGAAAAAAAACCGCGGTGTTTCCGTCAATACCGCCATCTCGATCGGCGGGGTTGCGGTCGGCGTGATGGCCCTCCTCGTTGTCCTCTCGGTGATGAGCGGGTTCCACCTCG
>JBBIUL010000320.1:0-2180 GCA_037440265.1 Nitrospira sp.
ACCGGGCGGTTCGCCGGAACCGTCCTTCTCACACTTGGCGGGACATATATCCGCAATCACCAGTACTACCGGTTTTCAGTACTCATCGGGGTCGCTATCGTTGTCGTCTTCCTCTCGATGGTATACAAGGACAAGCTCGAAAAGTTATTCCGCATTCTCCATTTGAAATCGCAGGAAAACAATCATCATAAAAAGCAGGGGTAGACGACTCTCAACAGCAGGTTTTGTTACGGACAGACTAAGAACAGAGAAAGAACCGGCACCTTAAAAAATGTCTTACCACCTGATCAGAGAAGATGCCCAGGTAAGCCCGCCGCCGAATGCTTCCAGCAGGATATAATCGCCGTCCTTTATCCTCCCGCTCTGGAATGCTTCGTCAAGTGCTATGGGGATTGAGGCGGCAGAGGTATTCCCATATCTTTCTATGTTTACAAAAACTTTTTCCATAGGCATATTGAGGCGCTTTGCCATTGCCTGGATTATTCTGATATTCGCCTGATGGGGGATCAGAAGCGAAAGCTGAGAGGGATCAAGCTTGTTTATTTCCAGCGTCTTTATCACCACATCCTCGAGCGTCCTCACCGCAACCTTGAACGTTTCGTTGCCTTTCATCTTTATGAAGTTCTGCCCCCTGATAATGGTTTCTTTTGAGCAGGGATAGCGAGAACCTCCGCCAGGGAGTGCGATGAGGTCCGAAAGATTCCCATCCGAATATATGTGGGTCGACAGGATGCCCCTTTTCTCCCGGGTAGGCTCAATAACTACTGCCCCGGCTCCGTCACCAAAAAGCACGCAGGTAGTCCTGTCGTTCCAGTCAGTGAACTTAGAGAGCACTTCAGTTCCGACGAGCAATACTTTTTTATGAGACTCAGTCCTGATCAGCGCGTTTACGACATGGAGACCATAGATAAACCCTGAACAAGCCGCATTAAGATCAAATGCTGCAGCATGCGGCGCCCCAAGCTTGCTTTGAAGAAAACAGGCAGTGGAAGGGAACGGCATATCCCCGGTGACGGTAGCAACAACGATCAGGTCAAGGTCCTTTGGCTTTATATGGGCATTTTTCAAGGCCAGCCGGGAGGCCTCAAGGGCAAGGTCCGATGCAGCCTGTGTTCCGTTTACAATCCTCCGTTCTTTAATCCCGGTCCTTTCAGTAATCCAGTCGTCGGAGGTCTCAACGATTTTTTCGAGATCATGGTTGGTAACGGTATTTTCAGGCAGATAAGAGCCGGTTGCTATGATTTTCCCGCTGATCAAGGCTGCTTCTCTCTGTCTAACATATCGTTTTCAATTGCCAGGGATATGGCTTCATACACCTTCTTTGAAGCATAGCCGGAGGCAACCTTGAGCGCATTCTTGATTGCCTTTGCAGAAGACCTGCCATGGCTGATAATGGAAGCTCCGTTTATTCCCAGCAGAGGGGCTCCGCCATATTCGTCGTAGTCAGTCCTCTTTTTGAAATTCTTTATTGCCGGCTTCATCATGAGGTACCCAAGCCGTCCGGTAGAAACGCTGGTTATTTCCCTCTTCAGCATTTTGAGGATGGTCTCAGCAAGGCCTTCGCTTATTTTCAGCGCAACATTGCCGATAAACCCGTCACAGACCACGACATCCGCTTTGCCTGAAAAAATGTCCTTTCCTTCAATATTTCCCTTGAAATTCAGTCTGGAATTCTTTATCAGTTTAAACGCCTCTTTTGTAAGCTCATTCCCTTTTGTGTCTTCTTCTCCTATGCTGAGCAGTGCTACTGCGGGGTCAGGCTTGCCGAGCACCAGCCGGCAGTAGGTGCTGCCCATCAGGGCAAACTGGAGCAGGTTCTCGGGTTTGCAGTCTACATTTGCACCAACATCAAGCATTATGAATGTATCCCTTATATTGGGCATCAGGGTAGCAATTGCGGGCCGGTCAACGCCTTTTGATTTGCCGAGAACAAGGAGTGACGTTGCCATAACTACCCCGGAATGGCCGGCGCTCACAAAGGCATCGGCATTACCGGCTTTCACCAGGTCAATACCGATTTTTATCGAGGAATCCTTCTTTCTTCTGATGGCAGTCGAAGGAGATTCATGCATTTCAACAACCTGGGAGGCATGTACTATGGTAATGCGGTCAGAGGGAACCCTTTTATTCCTTAGCTCGGCTTTCAGCTGTGCTTCGTCGCCGACAAGGATAACATCTAT
>JBBIUL010000321.1:0-2176 GCA_037440265.1 Nitrospira sp.
GCATCTTCCTGATCACCTCGCCCAGCTTTCTTATCTCCTCGCCGTATAAGGCCCAGTTGCCTTCCCGTTGTGCCTTTATGGCGCGGTCGTAATGTTCATTTGCAAGCTCAGAAAGATTTGTTTCCCTGATTGCGAGGGGAATTTTTGCTGTTTTGTCAGGCCTTATCTCATCAGATATGCCGGTGTCGCCGAATATCCTTGACAGGGCGGCATCGAGTGTCTCTTCCATTGCTATCCGGTTCTCATACGCGACAATGACGCGCTTCAGTTCAGGGATTTTCCCGGTCTCTGCACGCAGATAGAGCGGCTGTACGTAGATAAGAGAATTCTCGATAGGGATAACCAGCAGGTTGCCCTGCATTACCTGCGACCCGCGCTGATCCCAGAGCGAGACCTGCCTGGATATTTCGGTGTCCTGGTTTATCCTCGCGACGATCTGCTTTGGACCGTAAACGAGTCTGTCTTTAGGGAAACGGTAGACAACCATTTTCCCGTAGTCCTCCCCGTCGCTCCGGGCAACCATCCAGGCAGAAAGGTTGTCCTTTTTCTTCGGATTAAACGGCAGCATTAATATGAACTCTGCCTTTTTTTCTTCCGGCAGTTTCATGATGGTGTAATAGGGTTCCATCCGCTCTTTTTCGATATTGGTCCCCAGGACCGGAATTTCCCACTGATCTTCCCTGTTATAGAATATCTGCGGGTTGTCCATATGATAGGTCGAATAGACGGCTGTCTGTATGCTGAAGATATCAAGCGGGTACCGGATATGATTTTTCAGGTCTGCCGGCATATCTTCAATTGAGAGCAGTGCTCCGGGAAAGATTTTACTCAATGTCTGAATGATCGGGTCGTTCCTGTCTGCAATATAGAACTTCATACTTCCATCATAGGCATTGATCGTTATTTTGACTGAATTCCGTATGTAGTTTATGCCGTTTGAGAGTGGCTGGGAATAGGGGAATCTCGTGCTTACCGTATAGGCGTCATACATCCAGTACAGGTGGCCGTCGTCAGAGATCACCATATAGGGATCATTATCCAGCATCAGGAATGGCATGACCTGCTTGACCCTTGCGGCAATGTTTCTGTTGAACAGTATTCTGCTCTCACGGGTAATATCATTGGACAGGAACAGTTTCATCGAGCCGAAATAGGAGGCGAACACAAGCTTTTTGAAAAATGAATCAACGGGTATGCCGCCCTCTCCGGCATATTCTGAAAAGACGTTTTCTTCACCGGAAGGGTAATCGAATTCCTTTGCCTTGGTATTGACTATGACATATTTGCTTGAGAGCTTGCCGTAGTAAATTTCAGGCCTGGTTATTTTTATTGTATCGACGGATGATACCGGGGGAATGTCCTTTACGAGGAGCACCGGAAGTCCTTCCGGGGTCACCTGGTTAACCGGGCCGAGTGTAAGCCCGTAGCCGTGGGTGAAGGTGAGGGTTTCATTGATCCAGTTGCGTGTCGGGATGCTCTCTGAAGACAGCTCTCTTGGTGAAAGCATCGTCTGCCGGTATTCGCCGTTCAGCATATACCGGTCGTTGCCGACGGTCGTAAATTCGTAATAGGTCCTGATCTCCTGGACCTGGCTGAAGGTGTCGAGCAGAGGCCGGTGGTCCCAGAGGCGTATGTTTTTAATGGTCGCGCTGTTGTTTCTTATATCGTTTCGGGTCAGCACGGTCTCCCCGGATATATTTCTCTCTTCGACTGCATCGAGCCCGAACCCTTTTCTCGTTGCCGTTATATTGTTCATGATGTACGGGGTTTCCTTAACCAGCTCGTTCGGTGCGACAACAAATTTCTGCAGGATTACCGGGTAGACGGAAGTGCCGATAAAAGAAACGGCAATATACGCCCCGATGCTTCCAGCCAAGATAAGCTTTTTCCGCAGGAAAATATTGCTTATGATAAGCACTGCTGCGAGAGCGGCAACCACTATCCGGACCTTCATAAACGGTATGCCTGCATGAACATCGGTGTACGTAGCACCTGCAACAAGCCCCTGAGAGGTATACAGCATTGCATGCATGCCGAGGAAGGTATTGTAAGCAAGCACCAGGAACATAAGTCCTCCGATTACGGAGAGGTGGACCTTTGCCTGCTGTTCGGAGGCGATTCCTCTGTTGGTAATCATGACAGACCCTTTAAGAATATACATAAAGGCAGCCATGCC
>JBBIUL010000322.1:0-2106 GCA_037440265.1 Nitrospira sp.
GGAGGCCACAGGTTTTTCACCAAAAACGAAGTTATTGACAGGTTTGTCAAGGATCTTATGAGCGATGAACTGCTGACCGTCCATCGTACGAGCAAGATCTTCATGCGCGATAAATTTTTTGATTATCCCCTGAAGCCGGTCAACGCAATGTTCGGCCTTGGCATCCCTACTACCCTCAAAATCATGGCTGATTATGGGGTGGAAAAGGTGAGAAGGATGCTGCATCCGAAGAGGATGGTGTCTCTTGAAGACTGGGTTGTCAGTAATTTCGGTCGTACTATGTTCAATATATATTTCAAGGAATACAGCGAAAAGGTCTGGGGTATTGACTGCAGCAGGATCAGCGCTGAGTGGGTTGCCCAGAGGATCAAGGGGCTCTCGCTGTCAAAAGCGGTACAAAACGCTTTTTTCAAATTTACCGGAAAGGACATACCCACACTCGTGGACAACTTTGTCTACCCTCGTTTGGGAATCGGACGCATTTCCGACAGGCTCGGCGAGGAAATCGGCAAGTCCGGAAGGGTATATACCGACACTCCTGTTATCCAGATCAACCATGCAGGCTCAAAAGTAATAAGCGTCGTTGTGCAGAATCACAAGGGACCGATGGTGATGCATGGAGATGAATTTATATCAAGTATCCCTCTGAATAAAGCGGTCCAGCTGCTGAACCCTGCTCCCCCTGAGCATATCCTTCGGAAGGCTTCTCAATTAAAGTTCAGGGACCTTGTGGTGGTGGCAGTTATGGTCAACAAAAAAAGAGTGACTGATCAGACCTGGATATATATTCCTGAGCAGAAGATTCCATTCGGACGGATCCATGAGCCGACAAACTGGAGCGAGCTGATGGCGCCTGAGGGAAAAACCCTTATTATTATGGAGTACTTCAGCTTCATTGGTGATGCTGTCTGGAATGAGACTGACGAACGGCTCTCCGGCATTACGATTGATAACCTTGTCCGGCTTGGATTTGTCAGGAAGAACGAAGTTGCCGACAGCCTTGTGGTACGGGTGCCGAAGGCATATCCTCTTTTTGAAGTAGGATACAAGGAAATATGTGAAGAGCTTTATGACTACCTGGACAGGTTCGGCAACCTCCATATTTCCGGCAGGTCCGGAATGTTCAGATATTACAATATGGACCACGCGATTGAGTCAGGGATGATAACTGCAGAGCGGATAATTCAAAAGATGCATGATGCACGATGCATGATACATGATAAGATACAAGATGTGGATAAGAATCGTGAATCGTGTATCGTGAATCTTGTATCTTGATTTGCTATGAGATGTGCATTAGTAATCCCTTCCTGGGTACCTGAAGAAATATTTTCATCGAAGACAGCAAGTTCCCAGATCAACTACTGGCAGCCTCTCGGAACGCTCTATGTAGCTGCCGTCTTGCGGGAAGCCGGACACGACGTCAGGTTTTACAATGGGGCCTTTATGTCTCATGCAGCGGTCATTGAAGCCATAAGACAGTTTGATCCCGGGTTTGTCGGTATTTATTCTACTGCCTTTGGCTGGGACAAGGCGAAAAAAACAGCAGCAGACCTCAAGAATGCCATGAAACATGTCTTTGTCTGTGCGGGTGGTCCGTATCCTATTGCCATGAAGGAACACTGTCTCGAGGATGCCGGAACCGTGATAGATGCGGTCGTCTTCGGAGAAGGAGAGTTTTCGACCCTCGAGGTCGTTGAGAGACTTCAGTCTGGGGCAGAACTGCATGGTGTCCAGGGCGTGATTTACCGGAAGGATGGAGCGATAGCAGCAAACCCTCCGCGCCCGCTGATCTCCGACCTTGATTCGCTCCCTTTTCCTGCCAGAGATCTCTTGGGTGATGCCGGACTGTATATTCCTCCTCCTGCAACGTACAAGAGGAAGCCGGTTGCGGTCCTGATGACCTCAAGGGGATGCAACAGGAGATGCATATACTGTTTTCAGCTTGATAAAGAGCGCAAGAGCGGCATACGGTACCGTAGCGTTGAGAATGTGCTTGATGAAATCGAACACTGCCTGAAACAGGGATACCGCGAGATCAAGTTCATCGACGATACGTTTGCTGCTGATTACGACAGGGCCATGCAGATAGCAGGAGAAATCAGG
>JBBIUL010000323.1:0-2083 GCA_037440265.1 Nitrospira sp.
GCCGAGATGGTGCTTCTGGACGCGGGACTGCTGTCGGATATAGATAACATCCGGAAGATGATCACGTACCGTGAGATGAATGAGGACCCAGACCTGATGAATGCATTGCAGGCGGCGCTTTTCATTCCACACACTGAGCCGGACCTGCTGAAAGGATGATGTGAGTGCGTCTGTGAGGACGGTTCAGCCCCTGTTTGCCAGTTCTGTATTTGCCTCTTTCAGAAGGCGCTTCGCACCAATGAACCTTTTCAGGTAGTAGGGCGTGTCCAGATTGTCTATCTTGACTTTCTTTCCCTTTGAAGAGGCATGGATAAAGAGATTGTTGCCGAGATAAATTCCTACATGAGACGGAAACGAGGCGTATGTCCTGAAAAAGACAAGGTCTCCAACCGAGAGTTCATCTCTATGGATCTCTTCACCCTTTACAAACTGTTCCCTGGCAGTCCGGGGGAGTTCAATACCCAGGAATCCGTATACCTTCTTTACATAGGCTGAACAGTCGATCCCGAGGATGCTGTTGCCGCCGAATTTGTAGGGGATATCGAGAAGTTTTTTTGCAAAAATAATCAGCTTGTTCGATGAGTCATTTTGATGGAATTCTTCTGATTCGCTGAGTTTCCTGATGTCTTCCTCGATGATCTTTGCGACGAGTTCATTTTTGTTTTCCGCCAGAACAGCAGCAGCCGGTTCCTCAAGATAGAGTTTCTGCCCGACCTTCAGGGAGGGTGATTCGAGTTCGTTGATTTCCATCAGGTCATCAGGGTCCATATCGAATTTTCTGGCTATTTTCAGAATCGTGTCGCCCTTTTTTGTTATGTAGAACCTTGGCCCTGCCTGTTTGACCAGAAGTTTCTGGCCAATTCTCAATTTTGCTGAACGCAGGTTGTTCAGTCCCTTGATGTCCTGTATGCTCCTGGCGTATTTTCGTGATATTGAGGAGAGCGAGTCACCGTGTTTAACCGTATGATATATATTTTTATCGGAAATTGTCTGGGAGACATTCAGGGTGCTCTGCTGAATATTGCCGGAGCTTTTTACCTCAGCAGCTGTATCATTCTGTACAGACTGCTGAATGGGTTTGGTTTCATTTTTATTGGCTGTTGGGATGGTGATCTTGCTGCCGGGCTTTAATTTTCTTGCATTGACTTTGTTCGCGCTTTGCAGTTCTTTTACGCTTACATTGTACATCCTGGCAATCTCGGCGAGGCTGTCGCCTTTCTTGATAGTATGGGTAGTTTTTGCCAGTGCAGCAGAGGCAGACATGAGAAAGAAAAATACGGCAAGCGCTATTGACAGGGTTCTGGCTGATGGCAGAACATGTTTTTTCATAAATGCTAGGCAGCCTCCTCCCTGGTGAGTTCTTTAAGCGTGGGGAGTTCGGTCAGATCCTTGAGTCCGAAATACTGGAGGAACTCCCGGGTGGTGCCGTACAGAAGAGGTTTCCCTGGCATTTCCTTGCGACCCATGATCTTGATAAGCCTTCTGTCAAGAAGGGTCTTGATGACACCGTCCGAGTTTACCCCGCGGATCTGTTCCAGTTCAGCCTTGATAATCGGCTGCTTATAGGCGATTATCGCGAGGGTTTCAAGGGCAGGGATAGAGAGTTTGTTCGATGTGGTTGTACTTTTCATCTTTTTGATCCACTGCGAATGTGCAGGGTTTGACACCATCTGATAGCCGTTGGCAATCTCGGTGATCAGCATGCCCCTGTTGCTCTGCTTGTATTCCTGGATCATATCAGCAAGCAGTGATAAAAGCTCTGTTTCAGGCAGGTCAGTAATACTCTTCAGTGTTGCAAGCGTTACCGGTTCTCCTGAAACAAAAAGCAGTGATTCTATCAGGGCTTTTTTATCTGTTGTTTCCATAAAATAAACAGTTCTATTGTATAGAAAAATGTCGGCAAAAACAACATGAATAATGTGACTACTATGATTTTTTCTAATTCTGTATTCGCAAATATATATATAATGAGCTATCTAAACTTGTATTTCTGTGAAATAATTATATAAATTAATTGTTAATAAATCTTAAGAGGGGGTACGTATGGAAAAATGGAAATGTACGGTCTGCGGTTATGTGTATG
>JBBIUL010000324.1:0-2073 GCA_037440265.1 Nitrospira sp.
CGTTAATAAAATGAGCAAGAGCCTTAACAACTATATAGGCGTTCAGGATACTCCGCAGGAGATGTACGGAAAGATTATGTCCATAACCGACGAGCTGATGTTCAGGTATTATGAACTCCTCAGTCATATGACCGTCGATGAACTCCGCACCCTGAAAGAAGGCGTTGACAGCGGAGCGGTCCACCCCAAAAAGGCAAAGGAAGACCTTGCATCCGAAATTGTTGCACGGTACTGGGGAAGCGCTGCTGCAGACGAGGCAAAAACAGGGTTTGAACACATCTTTAAGGACAAGGGGCTCCCTGATGAGATCCCGATTGCAGAAATCACCTGGGAGAACGGCGAGATGTGGGTCCCAAAGATAATGAAGGCTGCAGGGCTCTCATCAAGCACCGGCGAGGCAGTGAGGCTTATTAAACAGGGCGGGCTGAAGATAAATGAACAGAAGATAGAAGACCCTGAACACAGGGTCCCGCGCGGTGATTATATCTTCCAGGCCGGAAAGAGAAAGTTTATCAGAATCAGGGCTGTATGATCGACCAGTATGAAATCATTGCACGGCTCCTGCTCGGCACGCTGCTTGGCGGGATCATAGGGTTTGAGCGACAATCGCACGGCAGACCGGCAGGATTCAGGACCCAACTCCTCGTCTGTGTAGCCTGCGTCCTTTTAATGCTCATCTCTGCAAGCTACTATTCACAGCCCTCTTCAGACACAGATTATATCAGACTAGATCCGACAAGGATTGCTGCCGGCGCAATGACAGGGATAGGGTTCCTTGGTGCAGGCGTGATCCTTAAGACAGGGTTTGCAATCCAGGGGCTGACCACTGCAGCGTGTATCTGGATTGTTGCTGCCATCGGTCTCGCAGTCGGTGCCGGGCAGTACCTTGCTGCAATTACCGGCTTCATCATCACGTTCTTCTCTCTCTGGTTTCTGCGGATCGTCGAGGTAAGGATACCCCAGCTTGCCTACAAATATATCCGGCTGGTCACTGAAGGCCCTGCGGACGAGAAGGCAATAACCTCACTGTTCGAAAAAAACGGCTTCAAGGTAAGCAAGATCGACTATGACATCGAGTTTCCGAAACAGGAGACAACCTATCTTTTTACCCTGTCGACAAAACGCGGCATGTCCATGCACGACCTGGTCGAGTCAATATCAAAGATGGAAACAGTCAAGCGGATTGAGATCAAGGGCTGATCTTTTGTATTCAAAGCAGTTTCTGCGCCATAGCAACAAGGCCGTAAACCTTTAGATCTACGAAGTTCCCTTCATGTTCAAACCTTGCAAGCTCTGAATCAATTTCATGAAGCGGGATTTCGAGCACTTCGATTTTCTCGGTTTCATCCCTGTTGCCTATCCCGACAAACGTCAGGTCAGTTGCGACAAAGACATTCAGTATCTCGGAAGACAGCCCTGATGACAGCGGCCCTTTCGTCAGATACGTCAACGTGCCTGCTGCAAAGCCTGTCTCCTCGACAAGCTCCCTTGCAGCAGCCGCTTCGAATGATTCACCGACATCACAGAGACCTGCGGGCAGTTCAATAACATACCCGTTTATCGGGGGGCGGAACTGACGGATCATAATAACCGAGCCACTGCCGGTAAACGGGACCACCGCCACAATGCCGCTGCAGTTGACCCTTTCAATCCCCTCCCACACTCTGACAAGCCCTGAACCTTCAGAACCTCCGGGAGAATCATCGCTGTCCATATAGCTGATCAGCACGGTCCTGATAAACCTGCCATCCCAAAGTGTTTTCCTGCCGATAATACTCATGGTTCCTGTTTCAGCTGCACAACCCGGCAGCTTTTTTGAAGAGCCTGTCAAGCTTTACTGTTTCCTCAGCGATCTCCCTGAGCAGGTCCGACAGTTCCTGCCTGCCGAGTTCACGGGCCTTTCCTGCCCATTCCCGGTACGTCTCGGCATGCTCAGAGTTATGCTCTGACCAGTGCTCCAGGAGATGCTTTAATTTTTCGATATCCTTCATGGGTTCCTCCGTTTACGATATTCAGAAATTATCTGTTTTCAGGGGTCAGGCAATTCACATAAGCCCCGCGGCATCAGTTTTT
>JBBIUL010000325.1:0-2070 GCA_037440265.1 Nitrospira sp.
GATAGTCAATATATCTGTTCATCCTGAAATTTCTTCCATATAACAAAGCTCCAAACTTCCAGACCGGTTCCGACAGGGCTCCAACCGGACAGATCCAGCCGCAGAACCCTTTCTTCAGCAGCAGGGCAGTGGCCATTGCAGCAAGAAAAATTATGAGTCCTGAAGGATGGATATGGTCAAACATGCCTGTAGTGATCCAGAGCTTGAAGGCCATAAGAGCGCCGATAGGGAGGAAACCGTCGACTGAGGGAGGTCTTTTAACGTGCAGCAAAGGAGATGGTCCGGCACCTGCCGCCAGGAACTGTTCTACAAACAGATAAAACGTATAGCCTGCGAAGAGGATTAAGAAAAAAACAGTCCATTGTACAGCGTATCTGACGGTCCGCATGTATGAACGGTTGTTCTTTTCCATACGGTAATATTACCTGTTTATGAAGCATATGAATATGATTTGCATCATGCCCTGCTGATTAACAAGCCCATACTGTGAAAGTATGAGACAATATAACCAGGAGGTGCAGTATGGAAACGCTTGTGCATATGAAGAGTGCAGGGAAGGGATTCCTTCTGGTTTTATGGCTGGCAGTGATGCTTCTGCCGTTCATCGGGAGCTGCAGTGCCGTTGCCGGAAAGAACCGGCTTATGACCAAACCGCTCACTGAACGTGATCTGCAGGGAAAGGCAGATCTGATCCTCTACGGTGGGAACTATTACCACGATCTGGAGACCATAGCGCTGGTTGATATCGCGGGAGACCCGTATGCGTTTGAGATATACGCTCCGGACTTTGTGTATAAAGTCGTGAAAGGGCTCAGCGCAAAGGATGCATTGTCGGATGCCGAGAAATTTCTCCGCCATCAGACATCGCTGCAGAGCATCAGGTTCAGCAGGATAGTGAATGATCAGGGCACTGTTGTGGGCTATGAGATCCGCCCGTTGTATTACCCGTTCAGATATGGATTTTCAGATGTGCTTGACGTCGGTTATGTGCAGAAGGGGAATAAGGTCGTTGTTACCGTACGGGTCGACAGGTCTGTTGAAAGAAAAATGCACGACGGCAATGGGATTATAAAAGTAAACTGAAAGGCCCGGACAGCAGAAGATCACGGGTTGACCGATGAAGCTGATCATTTCCGGGAATCCAGCATGAGCGTCACAGGACCGTCATTGACAAGCGATACATGCATGTGGGCGGCGAATTCGCCTGTTGATACCGGAAGCCCGTCATCTCTTAGTCTTTCAACAAGACGCAGATAGAGCGCCTTTGCCTTTTCAGGATCTTCAGCGGCATCAAAAGACGGTCGGTTGCCTTTGCGGCAGTCCGCAGAAAGGGTAAACTGGGAAACAACGAGTACTTCACCCTGTATATCCTTTATGGAAAGATTCATTTTCTCCTGAGCATCCTCGAATATCCTGAGGTTCGAAATCTTTTTTGTTATATAAGCGAGGTCGCAATCGGCATCCCCCTTTTCTATGCCGATGAAGACAAGCAGCCCACGCTGTATCCCGGCTGACGGTTTCCCGGGAATTTCAACAAGGGCTTCAGAGACTCTTTGCAGGAGCGCTTTCACTTGAAGAACCTTTGTGGATGGACTGTTAATGCCACATCATTGCTTCAAAATCCGCGGTAGGAACGGTTATGCTGATATGCCCTCTCCAGGGGCACCGTTCGATCTCTTCACTGTCTCTTTTTACTGAAATATGGAGGTTGATCTCGTCTTTTTCCTTTGCCTTGAGGTCTGCAAAAGGGATGCCGATCTCAAAAATATCACCAACCGCAACAGCAACAATCTCTTTTTCCTTCATCCATTGATCGCCTTTTTTCACAAACAGTTCACCGGAAGAAGACTGACCTGTCACCGGGCAGACTATTTTAATCTCAGAGGGGTTTGAGGTGATAATGGAGAGCGTGGTTCCCTCCCTGAAATCAGCGAAGGAGTTCAGGGGATCGATCCTCAGGTAGAGGGTTTCTTTATCGAACCCGAAATAGATTTCTGAGAAAAGGCTTTCTGATTTATGCATGCTTCCGCCGGATTTCTTGACGTCAAGGCGGGCACCCTGATACCATTC
>JBBIUL010000326.1:0-2067 GCA_037440265.1 Nitrospira sp.
ATCAGGTGCTACGCTCAATATCTCAATGTCGATGCAGAGCCGATAATCAGCTATTACAAGGAACATCTTGCAAAGCCCCAGCACGCAACAATAATACCGGTTGCGTCGTCAAGAAGGAAAAGCCCTGTCCCGCTGTTTGTTTCACTGGTCCTGGCTGCTGGAATGGTTACCGGGATCTTCTTATGGCGGAGCGAGCATGGAACTGGCAGTCAGCCGCTGCCTGAGAAAACAATAACGCAGACAGTTGTAAGTCCGGTCCCGCCTTCTGTTCCGGAAAATGCCGCTGCCCCGGAGAAGGTGCCTGAACAAATGCCGGTGCAGAGCCTGCTGTCAGCGGCCCCTCCTGCGCCTCTGGAACAAAAAAAAGAACACTCCCTTGAATTCAGGGCAATTGAGACGACCTGGATCTATCTGAAACCCAAAAGCAACAGCCCTGAAGAGGTGCTTCTTCAGCCGGGTGATTCGAAAGTCTGGAAATTCTCAGAGCAGGTGTTTGTAAAACTCGGTAACGCCGGCGGTGTGAGGGTGAATTTCGACGGAAAAGATCTTCATCTTGGCGCTAAATCCGGTGAGGTGCTCACGCTGTTCCTCCCTCAGAACGAATAATTTCTTCAGAAGCCCGTCCCGTCTTTGCTTTAAAAATTGCCTAAAACAGGCTGATTCATGTATTATTCATGCGTTTGAACGCCTTTGAGCATCCCTGGAGGTATTGTTTTGTGAGAAACAGCATGAAAAGCCTGCCGGCAGGCATTCCTGAAAACCATCCGTTACTGCACGCCCTGCAGAAGATTTCAAATGATATCCGTTTGTTTATCGAGCTTTCCCTGCATGACTCTGATGATTCCTGGGAAGAATGGCTGCCCCTTGTCATGAAGGAGCAGACAGTGAAATGCTGGGAAAAAAAGCCCTGCATGAAAAAGAAATGTCCAGCGTATCTGAATGCAAACAGCCGCTGCTGGCTGATTGCCGGCACCATGTGCGGGGGAAAGGTACAGGGTGAGTTTGCGGTAAAGTACAAAAGCTGCACAGAATGCGATGTCTACCAGGAATCGGTATTCAAAGACCTTTCTGTTGAGATATATGAGCACCTCATAACGCTTGTCCATAATTTCAAGGCAACGCAGGACAAGCTCAAGACCATGGCAACGAGGGACATCCTTACCGGACTGTACAACAGGAACTATTTCAATGAAACCGTTGCACGGGAGATCGAGCGGGCTAGAAGGTACGGAGACATGATTGCAATAACCATCATAGACATCAATAATTTCAAGGAAATAAACGACACCTACGGCCACCTGCACGGGGACGGCATACTCAGGGAATTCTCCCGCCTTCTGGTGAATGCAGCAAGGAAATCGGACATTGTATGCAGATTCGGCGGGGACGAGTTCCTGATTGTTTCTCCAAAATCAGACTGCAGAAAAAATTTGTCCTTTGTAACCCGCCTCAAAAAAGAGGTAAGCGACTGGAACAGGGAGTTCTCGAGCGAAGGGTATGAACTCTCCTACAGCATAGGATGTTCTTCGTGGGAGAGGGGAAGAGACCTACATGATGTGCTGAACGAGGCAGACCAGTTGATGTTCAAAAACAAGCAGGAGAGATCGCAAAGACACTAACGCCGCGCAGCAATAAAAAAGGTCCCTTTTTAGGGGGACCTTTGCAGTTAGCCGAATAGTCGGCGGTTACTCTGTTTTATCCTTTTCGGTTTCGGACGTTGCATCCTCTTTCTTTTCATGTTTCTTCTTTCCTGCCAGATATGACTCGCTCGGTCTCCATCCAAATGATGCAGTGCTTTGCGCAGAGCTGAAGACACCTCCTGCAACCTTCTGTCCTACAACCTTTATGAGCATTGCTATGCCGATAAATGGAAGGAATGCAGCATACAGCAGCCCCAGTATCGGCCCCAGGACCAGGATGCCGCTTGCCGGCAGCCTGAAAAATATTGTTTTTCTGTTTCCCGGAAGAATCCCCTCGGTGCTGATATCAATCCGTTCACCGGTGGTGAAATTCCAGTATGTCCCCTTGCCTGCCTTCTGTCCTCCGTTGTACTTTATCATCTCCCTG
>JBBIUL010000327.1:0-2035 GCA_037440265.1 Nitrospira sp.
TATACCTTAATCTTAGTACACAGGTGCATTCTGTCAAGGTCAGCAGGATAAAATCAGATAAGGCCGGCTTTTTTTGCATCCTCTATGGTGTCAACATCGGAGAGGGTTTCAACCAATTCAACGACGAAGTTATGCCTTGCTGCTGCCTCAAAGCTTTGACTGAGCGTATTGTGGGATGACCATTGAATCCCGGTGAAGATTTTTTCTTCTGGTGATTTCATTGCGACCAGATAATATCCACCGTCGGCTGCAGGGCCGAACACAATGTCAGAGCGATCGAGCAGTTCAAACGCCCTGAGTATTATGTTTCTTGAAAGCTCCGGGATATCAACCCCGACTACCGCAGCTTTTTTGTAGCTGTCGCCGTGAACCTTGAGAAAGGCCTGGTGCATTTTATCGCCGATATCTCCGTCTGACTGGGGAAAAACGGGCAGTCCGAACCTTTCAAAATATCTCTGTTCGTCTGAGGGAAAAAAGGATATGAACGTATCTGTTCCGGGAATGTCTTTGAGTTTCGCCACCGTTGAATCAAGGAGATTTACATAGAGCGATATCCGTTTCTCATCAGATATATGCCCATTCAGACGTGTCTTCACCGGAGCGGCATAAGGGTGTTTGGCCATTATGACAAGTGCGTTCCTGTTCAACGGACATCCTTGTAATATTTGATCAGGGTTTCCGGAGAGACTCTCAGAAAACGGTAGGACAGTGCAATGACCCAATCCCTCAGCGTTGTATAGAGTGCACCTTCCTTCAGCCATCTTCTGGCTGATGCCTTTACCGGAGGCCTCACAAAGATGATCTTTCCTTTCTGCTTGAGCCTGCCGGAAATTTCAATGTCTTCCATGAGCGGGATTTCGGCAAAACCGCCAATCTGTCGGAAAACGGTTTTTTTTACAAAGAGTCCCTGATCTCCGTAAGGGACGGCAGTGGCCCGTGACCTGAAATTTGCTCCACGCTCTATTATTCTGAACCGGAGACCGGCATGGTCAATGCTGAGATCAAATGCCCCTGCAGCGGTGCCGTTCGAAGAAAGCGATCTCCTGATGATGTCAAACCCGTTGGGCGGCAGCCGGCAGTCTGCGTGGAGGAAGAGGAGGATATCCCCCTCAGCCTGTTCTGCGCCACGGTTCATCTGTTTTGCCCTGCCTCTTCCTGAGGGAAAGACTTTTTCCGTAAATTCACCGGCAATTGATATGGTATTATCTGTGCTGCCGCCGTCAATGACAATCAGCTCAGCGTTGTCGGTAAGGTCCAGTGCCTGAAGGGTTTCACGGATGATTACTGCCTCATTCAGCACCGGCATTATGACTGAGATTTTAATAGCCCTTCCTCCAATACTCGGCTGTGAATCAGCCTGCATGATCAATATCTGATCTTTTTATATTATAAACAAAGAGATCGATCTTGCTGAAAAAAGAAAAAGGTGTTCCCAAAAACTCGGATAGGGTGATATTATTGAAGAACATTATGGATAAACATATACTCGCCGCAGATATAGGAGGAACGAACAGCAGGTTTGCCCATTTTATTGCGACTGAAAAAGAAGGACTTGCGCTGAACAGGACGCAATGGCTGAAAACGAAAGATGCAAGTTCATTCAAACATCTCCTTGAACAGCTGTTCGAAGGCGGATTCCCTGTTGCTCCTGCCGACATTGATATTTCTGTGGTCGCTGTCGCCGGGCCTGTTGAGCGCGGTGTTTACAGCAAGCCCCCTTTCATTTCATGGGAGATCGATGTCTCGAATGCACAGGGTGATTACAAACTTGCAGAGTGCTCACTGATAAATGATTTTGTTGCCCAGGCATATGCATGCCGTTCCCCGGTCGGTGAAAAGGCTGAGCAGGTGCTCGACGGCAGGATCGTATTGGACGCAACTGCGGCGGTCATTGGCGCCGGAACCGGCCTTGGCATGGCAGCGCTTGCGTCTGACGGCAAAGGAGGTTTTATCCCTGTCTCATCAGAGGGAGGCCATGCGAACTTTCCTTTTGTGTCAAAAGAGGAAACCGATTTCAGGGACTTTCTTCTCAGGC
>JBBIUL010000328.1:0-2022 GCA_037440265.1 Nitrospira sp.
AATTTATGAGGCCGTATTTATCATTGAAAATAAATCTCCACATCTGCGATGAAACAACGGTGGGGATAGCCCAGGGAACAAGGATTGCGGCCCTTACAATCCCCCGCCCCCTGAAATGCCGGTTGATTATCAGCGCTATTGCCAGACCGAAGAGGATCTCAAAAAAGGTAGAGAGAAAAACAAAGAGGATCGTGTTGCGCAGGGCGTGAAGGGCGACCCTGTCGGAGATCAGGGCACGGTAATTCTCCAGCCATACAAACGGCTGCCCAAGAGCAGGCAGTCCGAGTATGATCTTGTGAAGACTGAGATAGAACGAATAGAGGATCGGGTAGAAGGCAAAGAGTGAAACAAACAGCAAGGCCGGCATTATCAGGCCGGCAGCAAAGATCTTCTCCCTTGCAGCCAATGACAATCGCATTGCATTCCTGCTTTCCCAGTTTTACTGTGATAATCCTATGATCCTGTTTATCTCCTCTGATGCCTCTGCTGCCTCTTTTTGAATATCGGATTCAGGGTCGGAGATCGCCTTGCTGAAATAGCGCTGGAGCACATTCGAGATGGCCGGATAGAGCGGCGACCGCGGCCGCGGATATGCTGACAGAAACACCTCTTTCATATCTGCAAAATGCGGATTTGCCTTGAGTATTTCAGGGTCCTCATAGAGGGCCTTTCTCGTCGGCGCCCTCCCTGCCTTCAATGCCAGCAACTTCTGCACCCTTTCACTTGCAAGAAATGCTGCAAACTTCCATGCAGCCTCTTTATTCCTTGAATGGCTGCTGATGCCAACCTGCCAGCCGCCGAGGGTTGAGTAGCTTTTCTGTCCCTTAAAATGAGGGAGCGGCGCTATGCCGACATTTCCTGCAATTCTGGAGCGGTCAGGGTTGTTCGCCAGCTCCCAGGCATACGGCCAGTTCCTGTGAAACACTGCCCTTCCCTGAACAAAAAGATCGAGCGATTCAGGCTCCTGATACGTAAGCACTCCAACCGGTGCACTGTGGCCGATAATTTTGTCACGCACAAACTTCACTGCTTCCACGGCCGGTTTCTCAGCTATGCTGCTCTTGCCTGTTGCAGGGTTGATGATCTGTCCCCCGTTGCTTAATATGAATTCCATCATATCACAGACCAGTCCTTCGTACTGCTTGAACTGTCCTGAGAACCCGTAGATAGCCTCCCCGCTCTTTGTCTCGCCCGGTACTATCCTGCTTATCTGCTCATTCATTTCATCCCACGTTACCGGGGGCTTGAATCCGTATTTTTTCAACAGGTCCTTCCGGTAATAAAGAATGCCGCTGTCAATAAAGAGCGGAAGCCCGTACACGGTGTTTTCATAGGTATTTGCCAATATAGTGCCTTCCAGAAACTGTTCCTGTTCAGCAGCAGAAAAAAATTCTTCCAGAGGCAGGGCCCAGCCTGCTGCGGCAAACTCAGGAGGCCAGATAACATCCATCAGAAAGACATCGACATCCGGTGATTTATTCTTAAGTTTTTGTGTGAGGAGGTCATGAAACGCTGTCGAGGAATGAGGGCCTACCTCTGTTCTGACTTCGATGTTCGGATGTTCTTCATGGAAGATCCTGAGAATCTCCTCCCACGCTGCCGGCTGGTTCGGCTTCCAGGTAACAAAATGGATTCTCGTTTTTCCGCCGGCATTTTCTTTTTTAGTACACGCGTTCAGAGAAACCAACGCGAAAAGGCTCAACAATGCAACCATACCCGCTACGAAATGAAATAATACTCTCTGTTTCTGAAAAAAGCTGTTCCTTCTGTCTTTGAAAGGTAAACCCATTATCTTTTACCTCCTGAAAGATCAATAAAATCTTTTTTTAATGCGGTAAGTTAGTGAATGTAGAACTGAAACGTATTTTCTAAATGTATTCGAAGATAATCGCCCAGCACATAAAAGAAAGACAAGGTGAAGTTATTATGTCAAAATAAACCATAGGTGTCAAACAAGGGCAGTTTTTTACGAAGCAAAAAATATATCCATGCTTGAAATTGACGGCAGCTACGGTGAGGGAG
>JBBIUL010000329.1:0-2017 GCA_037440265.1 Nitrospira sp.
CATCCATCTCTTTACATGCATCGATCAGTTCCGGGATTGAAGGCCAGTTTATCTTTTTGATCATGCCTTTCATCATGGCGGTTGCCATTGGTGTCATGCCCGGAAGAACTCCAAGAATATTCGGAAATGGAATAGGGGAAGGCATTGCAGGGTTGGCAATAGGCGCAACCTTGAGGGAATGGTTTTTGTGTTTGTTTAAAATATCTACTCCATAGAGTGTGAAGAATATCTGCACCTCAACATCCATGGCTGCTGCAGTTGATGCAAGGATGAGGGGAGGATACGCCATATCCAGTGTGCCCTTGCTTGCAATTATCGCCATCTTTTTCTTTTTTTCTTCTGACATAGTCGCCTCCTTAATACAATCAATTAATAAATAACGAAACTGTTTAACTATATACTCAGCAGTTATTATTTGTCAATACGAATGTGCAGGTTAAGCTGCGGTTGAGACATTTTTTGGGGTCAGGTGTTATGATATACTTAAAATAAATTTTAAGGAGAGTTTCCTGCATGAAATTAATTCTGAAGGATGACGTTAAAAATCTTGGACAGATGGGGCAGATTGTTGATGTATCCGATGGGTACGCAAGAAATTTTTTGCTTCCCAAGAACCTTGCGGTTGAGGCAAATACCAAAAATGTAAAGGAATTCGAACATCACAAAAGCATTATCCTGAAAAAGGCAGCTA
Source organism: Nitrospira sp. (assembly GCA_037440265.1). Lineage (GTDB taxonomy): Bacteria > Nitrospirota > Thermodesulfovibrionia > Thermodesulfovibrionales > UBA6898 > JBBIUL01. The sequence continues at coordinate 692 of JBBIUL010000329.1, forward strand.
AAGTGAGGGAGGAAATGAAAGTTCTTTCTGACAAACTGTCCTCTGCTTCAGTGACCATCAAGGCAAATGCCGGCGAGGACGGCAAATTGTTCGGTTCAGTTACCAGCATGGACATCGCGGAGGCGCTGAAAACAGAGGGATTTGATATTGACAAAAAGAAGATAACCATTGAAGAACCGATAAAAAGACTCGGCAACTATTCAGTGCACGTAAAAATACATCCTGAAGTAACTTCCCAGCTGCAGGTACAAGTCGTACAGGAATGAAAGAAATCCAGACATCACTCGAGAAGCTGCCGCCTCAGAATGTTGAGGCTGAACAATCCGTCCTTGGGGCTATTCTTATTGACAATCATGCCATTACCACGGCTATAGAACTGCTCAAGAATGAAGATTTCTACCGGGAATCACACCGGAAGATCTTTAATGCAATGACCGAGCTGTTTGACAAGCATGAGCCGATTGATATTATTACACTGACTGATGCTCTGAAGAGAAAGAATGAATATGAGACGGTCGGCGGTGCCCAGTACCTTACGTCACTGGTAACCATGGTTCCGACGTCAGCAAATATCCGTTACCATTCAAGGATTGTCAGGGAGAAATCCATGGTCAGGGGGCTGCTCCGGTCCGTAACTGACATCGCCACCCAGGTCTATGACAGTAATTTTGAGGCTGAAGAGCTTGTCGATTTTGCTGAAAAAACCATTTTTGACATATCTGACAGAAGGATCAAGTCATCTTACACTGAAATGAAGGAACTGATAAAAGACAGCTTTAAGATGATTGAGGATCTCTATAGCAGAAAGGATGCGATTACCGGTGTGGCAACAGGGTTCAAAGACCTTGATGACCTTACCACAGGGCTCCAGAAAGGCGACCTGATAATCATAGGCGGAAGGCCCGGCATGGGCAAGACCGCTTTCAGTCTTAACATTGCCCAGCATGTGGGGCTTGAGATGAAAGAGCCGGTTGCCATATTCAGCCTTGAGATGGCAAAGGAGCAGCTTGCATTGAGGATGCTCTGCTCCGAGGCTATGGTTGATTCGCACAAAGTCAGAAAAGGGTTTATAAGAAAAGAAGACTGGCACAAATTGACGAATGCAGCCGGCAAACTGGCAGAATCTCCTATCTTTATTGATGATTCAGCGGGGATGAGCGCCCTTGAAATGAGGGCAAAGGCACGGCGGATAAAGGCAGAACACGGCCTGAGCCTTATTGTTGTCGACTATCTCCAGTTAATGAAGGGGAGGGGCAATTTTGAAAGACGGGAACAGGAAATTTCTGAAATATCCCGTTCATTGAAGTCTCTGGCAAAGGAGCTGAG
>JBBIUL010000330.1:0-2000 GCA_037440265.1 Nitrospira sp.
GACGTGGCAGGCGACGGGAGCATCCAGATGAACATCCAGGAACTTGCAACCGCAGTCATAAACAAACTCCCGGTAAAGGTAGCCATTCTGAACAACAGATACCTTGGCATGGTGCGTCAGTGGCAGGAACTGTTCTTTCAGGAGCGGTATGCCCATACCAAACTCGATGACGTTGTGCCTGATTTCGTTAAGATTGCGGAGGCGTATAGTGCCGTAGGCTTGCGGGCCACAAAACGCTCTGAAGTCGAACCTGTACTGAAAGAGGCCTTCAGCATCAAGAGGCCGGTATTTATGGATTTTGTGATCGACTGGAAAGAAAAGGTCTTCCCCATGGTCCCGGCAGGCGCTGCAATAGATGAGATGATATTCGCCGAAGAGGAAAAGAAAAAAGAAAAAAAACTCAAGGCAGTGAAATAAAATCTTAGATTTATTATAGAGGAGCAATATGAGACACACGATATCAGTACTTGTCGAAAACAAGTTCGGAGTGCTTTCCAGGATTTCCGGTCTGTTCAGCGGAAGGGGCTACAACATCGAGAGCCTGTCTGTCGGTGAAACCATAGACCCGCAGATATCTGTCATGACGATAGTGACGAGCGGTGACGACTGGATCATAGAGCAGATAACCAAACAGCTGAACAAACTGGTTGATGTGATAAAGGTCGTTGATATGATTGAGATGGACCATGTTGAACGGGAGATGGTGCTGATCAAGGTTTCCCCCCGCGCCGAGGACAAGGCCGAGGTGCTGAGGCTTACCGAGATATTCAGGGGGAGGGTTGTCGATTCGAGCAAGACGACCTACACTATAGAAATAACAGGGGACGAAAAGAAAATAGCTGCAGTCGTTGAACTCCTGAGGCCTATGGGGATTAAAGAGTTTGTCAGGACCGGCAAGATAGCAATCGCGCGGGAAGGCGTTAAGAAATAACACGTTGCTTTCTGTCTTTGCCGTTTTTTCTGATGTTTGAACAGGCTCTCTTAGCATAAGGGGATTTCCGTGATCACTGACGGTATTTCAATAGTACATCTGCTTTTCAAATATTTCGCACGCCTTATTTATGGGTTCCCATGGTCCTGAAAAAAGATATAGATCTTATTGTTGAGGGGCGACATCCGGACCCCTTCTCGGTCCTCGGCCTGCACCTTACCGGTGCAGGCCGGAGCCTGCAGGCAGAGGTCAGGGCCTTTCTTCCCGAAGCGGAAAAAGCCTGGGTGATCGATGGAAGAGACAAAAAATCCTATCGCATGGAAAAGATCCACAGAGCCGGTTTTTTCACAATCGGTTTGCGCCATGCAGAGAGAGTTCCCTACAATCTGAAGATAACGTCAGAAGAGACCGCCATCACGGAATTCAGAGATCCCTATTCGTTCAGTCAGGTTCTGACCGGATACGACCTGCATCTCATCGGTGAGGGCAGCCACTACTACAAATATGAAAAGCTGGGTGCTCACCTGACAACCCATGAAGGGGTACGGGGAGTGCATTTTGCTGTGTGGGCCCCGAATGCAAAGACGGTCAGCATCATCGGGGATTTCAACAGGTGGGATAACAGGAGACACCCGATGCGCAGCATTGGCGGGTCAGGAATCTGGGAGCTGTTTATCCCGGGTATTGGCCAGCATGAGGTCTATAAATTCTACGTGAAATCACAGTACGGAGGGTATGAAGCTGAAAAGTCTGATCCATACGGGTTCTTTTTTGAATATCGTCCGAAGAGCGCGTCCATTGTCTATGATATCAACCAGTATACATGGAACGATGAAGAATGGATGTCAAAACGCCCTTATAAAACATGGTCTGAATCTCCGGTTTCGATCTATGAAGTGCATCTTGGTTCATGGATGAGAATCCCTGAAGAGGAAAACCGTTTTCTGACCTATGCCGAGCTTGCAGAGACGCTTTTGCCCTATGTCAAAGAGATGGGATATACACACATTGAACTGCTCCCTGTTTCAGAGCATCCCCTGGACGCTTCCTGGGGGTATCAGACCATTGG
>JBBIUL010000331.1:0-1992 GCA_037440265.1 Nitrospira sp.
CCGGAAGGCGGGCCATGCAAGGCGCTCTTCGAGAGATATTACTATGATGCTGAGGCAAAGAAATGCAAGGAATTCACCTATGGCGGGTGCCAGGGGGTGGTGCCGTTTGAGACGAAAGAGGAATGCGAAAAGATATGCATCAAGCAGCAGGCTGAGGAGCCGAATTACTCCGTATCAAAATATGGCGTTATAGGGATTAAGGACTTCAAGTAATCGTGCTAGACAAGTATCGTCTGGCAAATGTTATCTGGGAGTTTACCCTTGACTGCAATCTTAACTGCATGCACTGCGGGTCAACCGCCGGCAGCAAAAGAGGCGATGAACTGACGACTTCAGAGGCAGAAAAACTCTGCCGTGACCTCAAGAAAACCGGATGCCGCAGCGTTACGTTAATGGGCGGCGAGCCTTTGTTGCGAAAGGACTTCTGGCTGATAGCATCGCTGATCAGGAAACTCGGCATGGAACTTACCGTAATAACAAACGGGACAGTTTATGGCCGGGAGACTTTTTCAGGGCTCAGATCATTAGACCCGTGGACAGTTGCAGTCAGCATCGATGCTGCGAAACCCGAACTCCACGATCACATACGGGACCGCAACGGCGCTTTTGGGAAAACCAGCAATTTCATGAGCACTGCGCTTCAGGAGGGGCTGCCGGTAAGCGTTATCAGCACTGTCCACAAGATGAATGTCATGGAACTCCCTGCAATACGGGAACTACTGCTTGGCAGGAATGTCGCATGGCAGGTGCAGATCGCAGGGTCTGAAGGCAGGAGATTCCCGAAAGAACTTCTCCTCGATGAAGAGGATTTTTATTCTGTGGGGATGTTCATTGCCTCTACGAAAAAGCAGTATTCTGTCAGGCAGATGCCTGTCACGGGAGCACATGACATGGGTTTCAATTCTCTGGTGCTCGGCAATGTTTCGGTCGCACCGGAATGGACAGGTTGCCAGGCAGGCATATCTGTCCTCGGGATTCAGAGCAACGGTAATGTGAAAGGCTGCCTTTCCATGGATGACTCAGCTATTGAAGGGAATGTCAGGGACACAAGCATCTATGACCTTTGGTGGAGCGATAAGGCATTCTCCGGTACGAGGGACTTTAAGGCTTCAGACGCAGGGGAGAATTGCAAAGGCTGTTCCCATATCGAGAAGTGCAAGGGCGGCTGCAATGAAATGTCATTGATGAAAACCGGAAGGCTCCATAATGACCCTTACTGCTTCTACAGGATCGAACAGCGGCTTTTCGAAAAAGAACTCAGGAGCCCGTTTTACCGGTTTATGCTCGGCGCAAGGAATACGATAAACAACCTGGCCTCGAAGCGGACTGCCGGCAAGCTGTCCCGGCATTCCATAAGATACAGAAACTGATAAGTCCCCTGGAACAGGCAGGCGGTATAACATTGTGATGTTGCAGCCTCCTGTTCTGTGGTAAAATTGACTCCATGAAAAGATATCACCCTGTTTCCCTGAAATCCGTCAAATCATATTCACTCTGCACCCGGAAGAGCAAGGTAACCCTTGACGCGCTCGCAGGGGTGCCTGTCAGGGGTGATTCCCTGAACGCATTTCTTGATAAACTCCCCGATGTTTTTGCTGCAAGAGATTTCCGTTCCGTGGCCGATGCAGTAGTCACTGCACGGGGGAACAACAGGCCGGTTGTTCTCGGCATGGGCGCCCATCCCATAAAACTCGGGCTCTCTCCTGTTATTATCGAACTTATGAAAAGGGAGATCATCACGGCTGTTGCGGTCAACGGTGCATGCGCAGTGCATGACTTTGAAATGGCAATGGCAGGGCATACCTCAGAGGACGTAGCAGCAGAACTCTGCACCGGCTCTTTCGGCATGTCAAGGGACACCGGCAGGGGCGTGAACCGGGCCTTTAACCAGGGCGTTAAAAAAGGATACGGGCTTGGAAGGGCGCTCGGTGAACATATCAGAAAGGGAAAATTCAGCTACAAGGACAAGAGCATCTTTGCCGCAGCAGCCGG
>JBBIUL010000332.1:0-1967 GCA_037440265.1 Nitrospira sp.
AGCCGCTGGTGAATGGTGTTCCTTGCTCCTCCCATGACACCCATCCAGTTTTTCATTGCCATGGTGATCTTGGCAAGTCCGTGGTGCTTTGCGATGGGAATGTTGATGACCTTGTCGGCCTCGAAAAGCTCCGTATAAAGCGGCCATGATGAAAGCGCCTGGCCTTTTATACTCATGTCCCTGAACTTCCTGTTGTCAACATGATCAACATCTGCGCCGAGGGCCTTGACCGCGTCGGCGATTCCGCTCTGGACATAGCATCTGCGAGGGTCGTTGACCGTCCTGTCGAATACCTTCACTTTCCTCGCGCCTGCATCAAAGCAGAGCTTCACGACTTCGGAGACCACTTCAGGGTTGGTGTTCGCTGCCTGCTCAGGCAGCCGGTCCCAGGCCATATTAGGCTTGACAACGACTATATCACCTCTTGAAACAAATCTCTTTATGCCGCCCAGTGCATCGATTGCCGCCCGGGTGATTGCAGCAGGAGAAGGACCGGTTGCGACTGCAAGGTCGGGGTTCGCAGCTGCTTCAGAAAATGAAATCATCCTTGAAAACGTTTCCGGCAGGCCCAGTCCGATGCCGATAACTGCTGCTGATTTTATAAATTCCCTTCGTTTCATCGTAATGATCCTTTCTGGATACAGGAGGTTCTTGCTCGACTAACTCCATTGTATAACATAATCCGGCTTTATTTAAGTGGCAGACTGTGGCGTGATGACAAAGCAGGGTGATAACGGCTTTAAACTTCTCAAGGGATGTTTTATGATAGTGCATGGAAACAGTCCGCCTGAAAAGAACCTCAAGGATAAATGCAGGGCACCTGTGGGTATTTTCTAATGAGCTTTCAACCAGCCCGAAAAGGTTTGAACCCGGCTCGCTCGTTGAACTGCAGGACAGAAACGGGGTTTTTCTTGGCATCGGCTACATCAACCCTCAGTCGCTCATTGCTGTCAGGGTTCTGACGTTCAGCAAACAGGCAGTGGATGAAGATTTTTTCCGCAGGCGCATCCATGATGCGATTGCCTATAGAGAGCGCTTTATCAGCGGCCGGAACGCCTGCCGGATCATTTTCAGCGAGGGCGATTTTCTCCCGGGGCTGATCGTGGACAGATACGGAGATTGCCTTGTGGTACAGTTCCTTACACTCGGCATTGAGAAGCAGGCTGACTGTATTATCAGCATTCTTGACGAACTGTTGTCGCCCTCTTCAATAATCATGAGGAATGACAGCCCTTCCCGCCTCCTCGAGGGACTATATCAGGAAAAGAAGGTCATAAAAGGCAGCCTGGATATGCTGCCCGTTATCAAAGAGGATGGACTGATGTTTGAAATAGATCCTCTTTCAGGCCAAAAGACCGGGTTTTTTCTTGACCAGATAGAAAACCGCATTGCATTCAGCAGGCTCACGGGAAAGGGCAGCGGATTGGACCTGTTCTGTTATTCAGGGGCATGGAGCCTTCATCTGGCAAAAAATGGCGCAACAGTAACCGGCATTGATGATTCGCACAATGCGATCAATCAGGCGCAGAAAAATGCAGGGCTGAATGCGCTGTCGCAGGCGTGCGAGTTCAAAAAGGCTGATGTTTTTGAGTATGTGAAGCAGGATAGTGCATCAGGCAAGCAGTATGACTTTGTGGTGCTTGATCCCCCAGCTTTTGTGAAGAGCAGAACCAAGGTGAACGAGGCAGTGAAGGCATATCGGGAGATCAATGCCAATGCAATGCGTCTGATCAGGAAAGGGGGACTTCTTGCAACTTCTTCATGTTCGTATCATATTGACCGTGAGACATTCATAGGCATCATCAGGTCTGCAGCGAGAGATGCAGGGAGAATTGCAAGGCTTATTGAACTCCGTTCGCAGGCAAAAGACCACCCGGTCCTGCTTTCGATGCCCGAGACAGAATATTTAAAATGTGCGTTTCTTGAGGTGAGATAGATAATTCATAAACGGTGACTAAGCAGGCAGG
>JBBIUL010000333.1:0-1956 GCA_037440265.1 Nitrospira sp.
CATCCCTCATGTGAAACCTGATGCCGTCCTCCTGTTTGTATGAGAGGCTGTGTTCGTTGCATACGATGATTAATGAGACGTTCTTGAGCGGTGCGAACAGGGCAGGGCGCGTGCCGATGACAATGTCGAACCTGCCGGATGCGATGCCCTGAATGAATTCCGAACGACGCCCTTTGGCAATGCCGCTGTGCAGAATGCAGGCCCTGTCATTGACTAACTCCCTTATTGAATTGTAGAAATAGTTTGCAGTGGAAATTTCAGGGAAAAGCACGATGATATTTCTGGTATGTTCGAACAGCCTGTAAACTGCTGAATACTGGTATTCGTCCGATGGCGTCTGCATAAGAAAGGTCTGGTAATGTTTATCATGGATGGAGCGTGAAACAGGCGAAAGCTCGCTGTCAGGGAGTTCGTACGGTTTAAATGTGTCTGTAATGAGCAGTTCTTTTTTCGCTTTTCTTGATCTGACAGGCATAAAAAATTCTGCGGGGAGGGTCTGTTTTACAGTCAGCCCTTCAGAGGCAATATAATAGTGCGATATCCACTGGATAAGGTCCAGGAGCGGTTTGTTGAGCGCCGGGAGTTCATCATGTATCGCACGTATTTCCTTAATATGTCCTTTTGGGGGAGAAGACGTCTTTCCAATGAGTATTCCCCGTGTAATTCTGTTCCTGAGAGGCGCTGAGACGATTGTTCCCGGCACTGCCTTTGAGATGAGTTCATCCGGGCATTTATAGGTGAGCGGTCCGAGGTTGACAGGGAAAATAACGTCGTAATAAGGCATGTTGGATTGTATCACAATCAGTATGCAGTTTTGGCGGTACCCCGTACCTCCACTGTCTGCATGAGAACCGGCTTGGGTGATCCCTTTTGATCTCCCATATGGGATAAAAGTTGCTTGATTTTGCTTTTTTTCTTATAGTTGTCAATGTATAATTTTATTATCATGAGGCGAGAACAGATCATTCAGATAATAAAAGATGTATTAAGCGGACATCGCGTAAAAAAAGCATACCTGTTCGGGTCATTTGCCCGGAATGAAAAATATCGCGATATTGATATTGCCATAGTCCCGCCAAAAGGGAAATTTTCTCTTCTTGACCTTGTAGGTGTCGAGCAGGAGCTGGAAGATGAGATCGGGAAACATGTGGATGTCGTCATTCTCCGTTCAATCAAACCCCGCCTGAAACCATACATTGAAAAAGACATGGTCTCCATACTGTGAAACAGAGCAGAAAAGATAATCTTGTTTATATTGATGATATCCTGAGAGCAATCGATAAGATAAACAGGTTTTGCAAAGGCGTTCTTAAAGATGATTTCATGAAAAATGAACTCCTGATGGATGCTGTTGTCAGAAACCTCGAAATAATTGGTGAAGCCGCGTCAAAGCTGACAACACAATTCAGGAAAAAGAATAAGCATATCGAATGGAGAAAAATAATTGGCATGCGGAATCGGATTATTCATGCATATGATATCGTGAATTTCGAAATTGTTTGGGATGTTGTTCAGGAAGACCTCCCTTCCTTAAGGAAAAAGCTGAAGACACTTATCCCGCCATTAGAAACCTCCTGAGCAGTAAAAGACAGCCTTTTGCGCTATGGATTATTATTGGCTCTTGACAGGGTGGCCTTAATGGGTGACCCCCTTTTGTGACCTCATAGCTATTTTTTATAACCAGGTGTTTTTTTGTTAATTTTGAAAAAATTCCATTTTCTTACACAGTATTCCAAAAAAACCATGGATGCTGCGCCCAAAGGGATCATCACCAATACATAAATAGCAGTCGAATCAGGCATAGGAGTCAATTTAAGTTTAAAAATAAACCCTCTTTCGCATTTAAGTTGAAAGCCTGGGGTTGAGCAGTCCGCAGTGCTGATGGATCTTCAGCAGGAAGTATTTGACGTCTCTGTAGCCGTACGCCATGCGCTTCAGCCGCTTTATCTTGTTATT
>JBBIUL010000334.1:0-1827 GCA_037440265.1 Nitrospira sp.
ACAGAAAGGGCGTCAACCTGCCAGGAGTCAGGATATCACAGAAGCCTTTTACTGAAAAGGACAGGGCTGACCTGGCATTCGGACTCAAAATGAATGTCGACTGCATCGCCATCTCTTTTGTCAGGAGGGCGGCTGATGTCAGGCTCGTGAGGGATTATGTTGCAGAAGCAGGCAGGAGCATACCGCTCATTGCAAAGATAGAAAAACCTGAAGCGCTTTTGAATATCGATGAAATACTCAACGAGGCTGACGGCATCATGGTTGCCCGGGGAGACCTCGGCGTTGAAGTCTCTCCTGAGCGTGTGCCGCTTATCCAGAAGGACCTGATAGAGCGTGCCAACAAAAAGGGCAGACTCGTTATTACCGCCACCCAGATGCTCGAGTCAATGACAGGCCACCTGAGGCCGACAAGGGCAGAGGCAACGGATGTTGCCAATGCCGTGCTTGACGGAACAGACGCCCTGATGCTGTCCGGAGAGACCGCGACCGGAGCATACCCTGAGGCTGCCTTCAGGATGATGGACAGGATAATACGATATACCGAGCAGACCCAGCAGATCGGTTCAGCGTATGTGAGGGGCAGGTCATATGCAGAGGCCCTTGCAGAGGCAGCATGCGGCGCAGCCGAGGATATCGGCGCTAAAGTCCTTGTGGCATTTACAAGGTCAGGGTTCACGGCTCGGCTGGTGTCAAAGTTCAGACCCAAGGTTCCGGTAATTGCGTTTACCCCTGATATTGAAGTGCTTACAAGACTGCCTGTCTACTGGGGGACCGTCCCCAAGCTCATGAAACCGCTTGCAGACACTGACCAGATGCTCAGGGAGGTCGAGAAGGCCCTGACAGCAGAAAAGATTGTGAAGGCCGGGGACCGGATCGTGATTATTGCAAGTTCTCCGCTCTCGACAAAGGGAAAGACCAACTTCATGAAGCTTCACCAGATCGGGGAGAATTAAAACAATCTGAAGGCTGCATTCGTCCTCTACGAATAATAATTTCTCTTGACTTGTATTTTCCCCAGAGCAATAATTTTTCCGAAGTCTTCAAATTTTCTCATTTCTTTCATTTAGATCGATTAGGGGTATATTGGAATGCAAGAAACAAGACCTTAGACCCTCCTTTTTGCTCTCCTCTTTACTGGGGGAACAACAAATTAACCGGCTTGAATGGTTGAATGATTGGTGAGAATATCTGGAGCATTTTTCGGTCTCCTATATTAGACAATCACGAACTCTATTGATTTCGCCTATTCAAGGATCACAATCCGAAGGCTGTCCAGTAAAAGCAGCTTATTTTTATCTGAAATCTCTCCAAGATGATCGAGAAAACGACGGTTGTCGATCGAACGAATCTGATCGACGATGATGTCTGATTCACGATCAAGGCCCGCCTCACCTTTTTTCAAATGAATACGCAGAACATGCGCTTGCAGTTGTACTTTTGTCGTTATAGGGCAGACAATGGTGCTGGGATGGTTCTCATTTAGGAGATTCGTTTGGATAACGATCACCGGCCGCACCTTCCCTGGTTCCGTGCCGAAACGTGGATTAAGATCCGCTGTATATACATGGAATTTGTTCAGCGTCATTTTGGCAGTCTGTCTTCGATCAGCTCAAGTTCCCGCAGTGCCTCAAGTGAGGATTCCGACACCAAGGCGGATTCTTTCTTTAGCAGCTTTTTCAGTACGCTCCGCTTCATGAACTTATTGTAAAAGCTCAAGGCGTCGTTAATGTAAGCGTTTCGCGATATGTGCATTGCTACGATAACCTCCTCAGTCTCTGAGAAAACTTCGTCCCGCATTTTTAGTGATAGCGTTTTTGACATGGCCAG
>JBBIUL010000335.1:0-1824 GCA_037440265.1 Nitrospira sp.
ATGAAAAAACAGGCAGGGATGCCGAGATACGCAATAGACATCCCTGCAATCACAGGGCCGATTATACGGGCTCCGTTGAAGGCCGCAGAATTCAGGGCAATCGCGTTCACAATATGTCCTCTTCCGACCATCTCTATAAGAAACGCCTGCCTTGTAGGGATATCAACGGCATTGATGACCCCAAGGAATGCTGCAAAGACTGCAACGTGCCATACGGTAATGATATCCAGTCCGGAAAGGATGCCGAGCATAAGCGCCGGGATTATTGAAAGGCCCTGCGTCAGCAGGAGGATGTTCTTTTTGTGGAACCGGTCAGCGATAACACCGCCGATAAGGGTAAAGAGCAAAATCGGCAGAGAAGAGGCGGCTGCAACCATACCAAGATAAAACGGGGATTCCGTAAGGCTGTAGACAAGCCACCCCTGTGCAACCGACTGCATCCATGTCCCTGAAAGAGAGATGAGCTGTCCGAACCAGAAGAGACGGAAATCCCTGAAAGAGAGCGCCGAAAAGCTTTCAATCCTCTGCATTGTTTATTCTAACTTAAATTATTTTATTTATTTGGAAACGTGTTCACTATATAATATAACCTCTGTCGTTACTGAAGCACCGGATAACTCAATGATACAAAAAACTTCTGCGTATACACTTATCGTTTTTTTTGTAATGTTCTATTCTTTCGCTGCGTCTTCAGCAGCTGCGGATGCATCAGACAGGAAAATAAAAGTCATAGCGAGCATCGCACCGCTTGCCGATTTTGCAAGACAGGTCGGCAGGGAACATGTTGATGTTGTGCTCCTGCTTCCCCCGGGCGCAAGCCCCCATACCTATGAACCAACACCCAAAACAATCCGTGAAATATCCAGGGCGCAGATTTTCATCAGGATCGGGGCAGGACTTGAGTTCTGGGCAGATAAAATGATACGTGCAGCAAACAGCAGTATTCATATTGTTACCGTTTCGGAAGGCGTCGGATTGATAACAGGCGGCACGCATGCTCATCCCCTGCCTGCCGGCAGGCAGGCGCATGACAGGGACCACCTCGCAGACCCTCATATATGGCTGGATCCCCTTATATGCGTTACGATCATAGAAAAGATCGAAAGGGCTTTTTCGCTGGCTGACCCGGCACGCTCCCCTGAATACAAGAGGAATGCCTCGGACTATATCAGCAGGCTCACCGAACTTGACCGGGAGATATCAGAAAGGACAAAACAGTTCAGCACCAGGGAGTATATCACCTTTCATCCTGCATGGAATTATTTCTCAAAAAGATACGGCCTGAGGGTTGCTGGGGTTGTCGAGGAAGGTCCCGGCAAGGAACCGACTCCGAAGCACCTGCAAAAAATACTTGTTGAACTGCGGCGTTTCAGGACAAAGGTCATTTTTGCAGAACCGCAGTTCAGCCCCAAGACAGCCGAAGCGATCGCAGCCGAGGCAGGCGGAAAAGTACTTTTTCTCGATCCTGTCGGAGGACAGAAAGGCAGGGAGACCTATATCGATATGATGCGATACAATATTGCTGTCATGGAACAGGCAATGAAATGAGCATCGCGGTCAGGATAGAGAACCTCTCGGTAGCGCTGAAAGGCAAAGAGGTACTCAAGAACATCAACCTGGAGCTTGCAGAAGGCCGTTTTCTTGGAATTGTAGGCCCAAACGGCGGCGGCAAGACCAGCCTTATAAAGGCTATCCTCGGCCTCATTCGCCCGTCATCAGGCAGTGTCTTGATTTTCGGTAAGGACGCAGAGTCGCTCCTGGGCAGGGAAGAGGTCTTCGGTTATCTCCCCCAGCATCTTAATATCGACCCGAATTTCCCTGCAA
>JBBIUL010000336.1:0-1818 GCA_037440265.1 Nitrospira sp.
GGCGACTAAAAAAAGGTTTTTGCGGGATGAAAATATTCAGAAACCCTGACGCCATGTGGAGAGAAGAGGACCGGTTCAAGGAACAGGCATATTCCTCTCTCGGCACAGGTGAGGACGCCTCTGACATCGGGACCTCGATCATACTCCATTCCGGCAAGATGCACTCATTCAATATCCTCGGTACCGAGATATGGAAGTTGTGCGACGGGAGGACCGAGGACGACATCGTGGCGGAACTCCAAAATACTTTTGAGGTCGATGAGGAAGTTTTGAGGAGCGACGTCAGGGAGTTTCTCGGACAGCTCAGAAAGGAGGGGCTGATTTATGAAGAATAGCCTCATCCCTTCTGCACCGCTCACGATTAACTGGGCGGTCACGAACCGGTGCAATTTCATGTGCAGGCATTGCTACAGCCGGGAAGATGTGCAGGATGAGCTTGATTTTGAGACCGTCAGCTCCATCATGAAAAAACTGTCTGCGGCAAAGGTTTTTAATCTGAATTTCGGAGGCGGTGAGCCGCTTTTGAGAAGGGACATCCTCGAAATCGCCCGGGCTGCTGCTGACCTCGGTTTTGCCGTTTCGATGAACAGCAACGGATTCCTTATCAATGCGGATATGGCCCGGAGGCTGAAAGAAGCCGGATTCCGGAAGGTCGGCATCAGCATTGACAGCCCCAAGCCCGAAGTGCATGACGAGTTCAGGGGAATCAGGGGGAGCCATGAGCGGGCGCTTGCTGCCCTTGGTTTTCTGAAGGATGCAGGCATCGAAACATCGATTTCTTCGGTAATCTGCAAGATAAACATTGATGATGTTGACGGCCTTATAGACATGGCACTTGCCGCAGGCGTGTCAAACATCAATTTCCACAACTTCAAGTGCTCGGGACTCGGGTTCGCCAATAAGGACGTGCTTGACCTCGGTCCTGAGGAGTGGCGTGCCTTTTATGCCAAGGCGATCGCGCTGAAAGATACGGTAAAAGGCCTGCATATCTCCCTTGAAGACCCTATCATCGCCTCACTTGGGCACAGCAACGGCGATTCAATAGTCAAGGGGAGTGTATGCGGAAAGCTCTCGCTGAATATCAAATCCAACGGCGACATAACCCCCTGCGGGTTTATCCCCATCGTTGTAGGCAATATCTGCAAAGACGATCTGACAGAAATATGGGACAATTCTCCAGTGCTTGACATGATGAGGAACAAGGTTCCGAAGGGCAAATGCATCAGTTGCAAGACCTACTCTGATTGTCTCGGAGGATGTACTGCAAGGACCCTTGCAATGACCGGCGACATGAACAACCCGGATCCCCATTGCTGGATTGATGAATCTGAATGAACTGACCGTTCCTGTCAGGATATACTGGGACCTCCCGGAAGACACTTCTTATTCCCTTTTTTGTAAAAAGATATCCGAAGAGATTATAAAGACAAAAATCCTGTTTCTCAGCCTTCGGGACAGTTCACCGCAGTCCAGTCCCTGTCTTCCGCTTATTCTCGATGCTCTGAAAAACCAGCCTGTTTCGTTGTCCCTGACCATTCCCGGTCAGGCTGTTACACCAGAGGTATCCGGCATGATTGCAGGCTCAGGAGTCAGGCTTGTCCTGTGCAGTTCGTCAGCACTGCATGAAGTACGTTCTTCACTGAAGATAGTCGAGCAGTTCAGGCGGACAGGACTTTCTGTCGGGATTTTTTTTGATATTACAGAAAGTAATTTCAGGGAAATACCTGATGTGGTCAGGTTCTGCCTCGATAACGGCATTACAGATCTCGTCTTTCCTATCCAGAGGATCAGAAAAGGGGAAGATTTTTTCTGCATATC
>JBBIUL010000337.1:0-1817 GCA_037440265.1 Nitrospira sp.
TGCATCAGCTGGCACAGGAGACAATCAAAGACATCGGGAAACTGCGAAGTGATATCACATTGGTTTGCAACGGCTCCCCTGCCCGCTGCGTGGTCGATGAAGAAGAGATACGGAAAGTCATTGTGAATCTCATCATAAATGCAGCTGATGCCGCCGACGGGCATGGAACCATTACCATCGAAACCGGCACCGAAAGGGAAACCGGATTCATCCGTGTATCTGACAAAGGAGCCGGGATATCTGAAGACTTTATCAAAAATCATCTGTTCAAACCATTCAGGACCACAAAAAGCATGGGGCTCGGCATCGGACTCTACCAATGCAAGCAGGTCGTTGAAGCACATGGCGGCACAATAACGGCGGAAAGCACGCCCGGTGTCATAACTATGGTTACTGTCTATTTGCCGGTGGCCGATAAACCTGAAACAGCATCCCTCTACGGTCAATAGTCTGTTTTTTTATTTTTATTTCTTCTATAAAAATATATAATGATACATATTACTCACTATGAAAAAACTGCTTGTTGTTGATGACAGCGATGAGATCAGAAAGCAGCTCAAATGGGGGCTGGGGAAGGATTATCCTCTTCTCCTTGCTGCCAGCGCAAGCGAGGCGTTAGACCTCTTCCGAAAAAATAATCCCCGGGTAGTTACCCTCGATTTAGGACTCCCCCCGCATGAAAACGGGACGGTGGAAGGCTTCAGGTGCCTGAGAGAAATGCTGAGGATAAGGCCTCTTACGAAGATAATCGTCATAACAGGGAATGAAGAGAGAGAAAGCGCTCTGAGGGCTGTCCAGGACGGGGCCTATGATTTTTACCAGAAGCCCGTTGACCTCGCTGTTTTAAAGATAATTATCGAAAGGGCCTTTCATCTTTATACCATCGAGGAAGAAAACCGCCGGCTGAATACTGCATATGAAGGGCAGAAGTCGCTGATGGGCGGAATGGTGGGACAGTGTCCTGAGATGCTCCAGGTCTTCTCTACGATCAGGAAAATTGCCCCCTCCGATGTCTCACTGCTGATCGAAGGGGAAAGCGGCACGGGCAAAGAGCTTGTTGCCAGGGCAATCCATGCGTTGAGCCTCAGGAAAGACAACCCCTTTATCCCTATAAACTGCGGCGCCATACCCGAAAACCTTTTGGAGTCCGAGCTTTTCGGACATGAAAAAGGCTCCTTCACCGGCGCGCACTCACAAGTTCTGGGAAAAGTGGAATACGCTGACAAAGGGACTCTCTTCCTTGACGAAATAGGTGAACTCCCCGCCCATCTCCAGGTAAAACTTCTGAGATTTCTTCAGGAAAAAACGATCCAGCGTGTCGGCGGCAGAGAAGATATCCCGCTCGATGTCAGGATAATCTCAGCAACCAATATTGATATTTCAAGGGCAATACAGGAAGGAAATTTCAGGGAGGATCTGTATTACAGGCTGGGAGTCGTCACGATAAAACTGCCGCCCCTGAGAAGCCGGGGCGATGACATCATGCTGCTTTCGAACATTTTTCTACAAAGGCTCAATGATCAGTTCTCGAGGAAAATAAGGGGGTTCAGCGCAGCATCCACAGAACTCCTTAAATCATATGACTGGCCCGGCAATATCAGGGAGCTCGAAAACAAGATTCAACGGGCTGTGCTGATGTCAGAGAACCTTGTTATAGAACCTCATGACCTCGGGTTCCTTGATAAGTCAGCTTTTCAGGAGCCTGCTCATTCCGAAATGCCGACTTTAAAAGAGGCGCGGGAAAAAACAGAAAAAGAGCTTATTGTGACCGCTCTCAACAAACATAGCGGGAATATTGCAAAAGCTGCAGAAGATCT
>JBBIUL010000338.1:0-1811 GCA_037440265.1 Nitrospira sp.
AAAGGGAGGATACAAGCGGGTCGAGTCGTCATGGATCCTGGAAGACAATGTCCCTGTACAGAGGATTATCGAGATGGGCAACGGCAGGCTGTACAAGAAATACAGGATTTACGAAAAGCCCTTATAGTCTTTTGAGTACAAGCACCGCGTTTACCCCGCCGAAACCGAAAGAGTTTGAGATTGCAGTTGTGATATCTCCGTGCTTTTTTTCGGTAATAATATTCAAATCGCAGTCCGGATCTTGGTGTGCGATATTTATGGTTGGCGGTATGATACCCTCCCTGAGGGTCATCAGGGCAAATGCTGTTTCCAGGGCCCCTGAAGCGGCCAGCAGATGTCCGGTTGCAGACTTGGCTGCAGAGGCCGGGATTACCGAGCCCCTCTTGCCGAAAACCTTCTGCAGGGCAAGTGCCTCGGCTCGGTCTCCCAGTTTTGTAGCAGTACCGTGGGTGTTAACGTATTCTATTTCGTCCGGTAACATCTTTGCCTCACCAAGTGCCTCCTGAATTGCTGCTGCCTCGCCGGACGGATCAGGCCGTGTCATGTGGTAAGCATCGCTTGTGTTGCCGTACCCTGCTATTTCTCCGTAAATACGGGCGCCTCTGCTGCGGGCGCTCTCGTAGTGCTCGAGCACCATGATGCAGGCCCCTTCTGAAAGGACAAAGCCGTCCCGGTTGATATCAAACGGCCTGCTTGCGGATGCATCAGTTTTTTTTGAAAGGGCGCCGGCTGTTCCGTATCCCCCAATGCAGATTCTGCAGAGAGGGGCTTCAGACCCTCCTGCAAGGACCGGTCCGCGGAACCCTGCCTTCAGGAGCCTGAATGCCTCGCCAATTGCATTGGTGCCTGATGCACAGGCATTTGAAATACCTAGGCAATGTCCTTTTATGCCGAGTTTCTGCGCAGCCGCTGATGATGCCATGCTGATGGTAGAAGAGGGCATAAGATACGGGGACAAGCGGGGTCTCTGCATGGCGGTCTTTGCATGCTGCATCCTGTGCAGTTCTCTTTCCATGGTACTTATGCCTCCCCTGCTTGAACCGATGATCACCCCTCCGGTGGCGACATAGTCAGTCTGTTCAGACTGGTCTTTTTTCAGGCTTATCGACCCTGTTCCTTCCGGCAGTCTCTGCACCAGCCCTGCGTCTTCAGCAGCCATGATGGATGCGGCCACCGCGTACTGGACAAACGGGTCAAGCCTGAGCATTTCTTTTTCGGAAAAAAAGGGACCTGCATCAAAGCCGTACAGTTCTCCTGCGACTTTCCATTTCAGGGAGGAGGCATTGAATTTCGAAACAGGGCGGAGCCCTGATTGCCCTGTCTTTGCAGCCTCCCATGACTCAGAAAATGCATTCCCGAGCGGGGTCACAGCCCCTATTCCGGTAACAACGATCCTTGGCATTGTTAACTATATTATCACAGCAGGTTTACAAATATCCCGTAAGGAGCCTGATCAGTGGAAGCTCAAAAAAATGTTTTGAAAATAAAGGAAAAAATATGCTATTTTAATAGAAAAAGTCTGGACAGGGATTTGACCGGAGAAATTCTAAAAAGAAGGCGCGAGGACTTACAGCTTAATCTGAAGGAAATCGCTTCACTCCTGAAGGTCAGGGCTGATTATCTTGAGGCAATCGAGAACAACGTCTTCGACAAGCTTCCTGTTGAAGTTTATACCAAGGGATACATCAGGTGCTACGCTCAATATCTCAATGTCGATGCAGAGCCGATAATCAGCTATTACAAGGAACATCTTGCAAAGCCCCAGCACGCAACAATAATACCGGTTGCGTCGTCAAGAAGGAAAAGCCCTG
>JBBIUL010000339.1:0-1781 GCA_037440265.1 Nitrospira sp.
CAAGGGTCAAGATCATGGGCTCGATGAACATCGCAGAGAGCAGGGTGCCCCAGGACGGATCAACAGAGTTCAGTTTCAACGATAAGATGCTCGACATCAGGATATCGACGTTCCCGGTCCTTGGCGGGGAGAACATTGTCATGAGGATTCTGGACAAGACCAGGCTTATCCTCGGCCTTGAGAATCTCGGTTTTATCAGGCAGGATATTGAAATCCTCAATAAATCACTGAACCTGCCTTACGGCATGATCCTTGTAACCGGGCCTACCGGTTCCGGCAAGACCACAACGCTCTATTCGGCGTTGTCGATCATAAACAGCGTCTATAAGAATATCTTTACTATCGAAGACCCGATCGAATATCAGCTGCCGCTCGTCAGGCAGTCGCAGGTAAATGTCAAGGCCGGCCTCACCTTTGCAGCAGGGTTGAGGTCGATCCTGAGGCAGGACCCTGACGTCATCCTTGTTGGTGAGATGAGAGATATGGAAACCGCTGAGCTTGCCATCAGGTCTTCGCTGACAGGGCATCTTGTCTTCAGCACCCTTCATACAAACGATGCAGCATCAAGCCCGCCGAGGCTGATCGACATGGGGATCGAACCGTTCCTTATCGCCTCGACCATTGACACGATTATTTCCCAGAGACTTGTCAGGCTCCTCTGCAGCAGGTGCAAGGAGGCATATACCCCTGCTGCAGAGATGCTTGAAAGGTTCGGCATCGCAGAACAGGGAATAACTTTTTATAAGGCAAAAGGATGCGAGGAATGCAGTGATACTGGCTATAAGGGCAGGACTATTATTTATGAGATCATGAAGATGAGTGATGAACTCAGAAGGCTTGTCCTTGCAAAAAGCGGCTCAGACCTTCTGTCAAAAGCTGCCAGGGACGGCGGCATGGAGGATATGCTGAGCAAGGGCATAAAGAAGGTGATAGCAGGAGTTACCTCTGTCGAAGAGGTGATCAGTTCCACAAGGACTGTTTTCTGATGGCTTATTATAATTACCGGGCAATTGACGATGAATCGAAGGTAATCAGAGGCAGCGTTGAGGCAGCTGATGAGCTTGAACTTGAAGAGAAGCTGCATTCCCAGGGACTTTCATTAATAGAGGCCACGAGGAACCGGTTTATCTTCAGGAGCAGACTGAAGCTGAACGAGAAAGACCTGCTGAACTTTACCTATTTCCTGAACCTGATCATCTCCTCGGGGATGCCTATCATGAGCGGACTGCAGGATATGTCCCGGCAGTCGGTAAACAGCAGGATATCTGGGGCTGCTTCCCTGATTCAGGCAAAGCTCGAATCCGGCAAATCAATATCAGAGTCAATGCTCGAGCATCCTGACCTGTTTCCTCCTTTCTATGTGAGCATGGTCAAGGCAGGCGAGGCGTCCGGCAATCTTGAACAGGTCTTTCACGACATCATGGCCTATCTTGAGTGGCAGATAAAACTGAAGAAGGACGTGCAGGCTGCACTGGCCTATCCCATGATAGTAATGGGCGCTGTAGTCACGCTCATAACAATTTTGTTTGTTTTCATCATGCCGAAACTTCTGACTATCATCAGCCAGCTGAGGGTTGAACTGCCGCTGCCGACCAGGATCGTTCTTTTTGTGGTCAGTTTCTTCAAAGGATACTGGCCGCTTCTCCTTGTGGCTGCTGTTGCAGTCCCTGTGCTTTACAAGGCTGCGGCAAAAACTTCGCGCGGGAAAGAGATTATCGACCGTTCTGCACTGAAAATACCCCTGCTCGGAATGTTTGTCAGAAAGATAAACCATTCAAGGT
>JBBIUL010000340.1:0-1761 GCA_037440265.1 Nitrospira sp.
CTGCAAGATCATCGACGTGAAGGAATTCCCTGTATGGTGACCCGGTTCCCCAGAGCGTTACCTGAGGATTATTATTTTCTTTTGCTTCATGGAATTTCCTGATCATGGCAGGAAGGACATGAGATGTTTCAAGGTCAAAATTATCATGAGGGCCATAGAGGTTTGTCGGCATGACAGAAATAAATGTTGTGCCGTACTGCCTGTTGTACGACTGACACATTTTTATCCCTGCTATTTTTGCGACTGCGTAAGGTTCGTTTGTCGGCTCAAGCTCTCCGGTCAACAGGTGTTCTTCCTTCATAGGCTGGGGACAAAATTTCGGATAAATACAGGAACTCCCGAGAAATAACAGCCTCTTCACGTGATACAGATAAGATGCGTGAAGGACATGTGTCTGTATGGCAATGTTCTTATAGATGAATTCGCCGGGATACGTACTGTTTGCAAGTATGCCGCCGACCTTAGCCGCAGCAAGGAAAACATATTCGGGTTTTTCCTTCTCGAAGAATTTTTCAACTTCGGACTGTCTGGTCAGATCAAGCTGAACAAACCTGCATAGGTCAGGACCGCGACCTGACGTGACTGTCGGGTACCGCTCGTGATAATTGGAAATAAGATTGCTCAAGCCTTCTGAGCACAGACGTCTGATTACGGCAGAGCCAACCATGCCGGTGCCGCCGGCAACAAATACCTTTGAAGTTTTCTTCATGGTTACCGGACTGACATCCTGTTGTTCTTCAGCAAAACTTCTTTTTCAGCGAGCTTCATATCCGATGCAACCATCATCTTTACCAGTTCAGGCAAGGTGACTTTCGGTTTCCATCCGAGTTTGCGGTACGCTTTAGAAGGATCGCCAAGGAGGAAATCCACTTCTGTAGGCCGGTAATAACGGGGGTCAATCGCAACGACAATCTGGCCAACGCGCAATGGCGAGTTCACGCTTGAGAGAGAGGAACGAACCATCCCTTTTTCATTCTTGCCTTTACCTTTCCATTCGATTTCAATGCCGATCTCTTTAAATGAAAGTTCAACAAATTCACGGACAGAGTAGTTTTTTCCGGTTGCTATGACATAATCGTCAGGGGTTTTCTGCTGGAGCATAAGCCACATGGCTTCCACATAATCTCCGGCATAGCCCCAGTCACGCTTTGCATCCAGGTTGCCAAGATAGAGTTTTTTCTGGAGGCCATGCAGAATGCGTGTTGCCGCCATGGTGATTTTTCTGGTAACGAAAGTTTCACCTCTTACCGGGGATTCATGATTGAAGAGTATTCCGTTGCTGGCGTGTATCCCGTATGCCTCGCGATAGTTGACCACAATCCAATATGCATACAGTTTTGCAGCTGCATAGGGGCTCCTCGGATAAAAAGGAGTTTTTTCAGTCTGCGGTATCTCCTGCGATTTTCCGTAAAGCTCGCTGGTTGATGCCTGGTAGAAACGGACTTTCTTTGTCATGTTCAGAATCCTGAGGGCCTCCAGGATCCTGAGGGTGCCAAGAGCATCGGCATTGGCGGTATATTCTGCTGTTTCAAACGAGACCTGTACATGGGACTGCGCTGCAAGGTTGTATATCTCAACCGGCCTGGTCTCCTGGATTATGCGAATGAGATTAGTCGCATCAGTAAGGTCGCCGTAATGCATAAAAAAGCGAGGGTGGTTTTCATGCGGGTCAATATAAAGGTGGTCGACGCGCTGTGTATTGAACAGCGACGCCCTCCTTTTGATTCCATGTACAGTATATTTTTTGTTTAGTAAGAACTC
>JBBIUL010000341.1:0-1753 GCA_037440265.1 Nitrospira sp.
TTGGGTACAGCGCCTACAACCTGATCAACCTTTTGTCCGTCTTTGAAAAACATAAGGGTAGGTATCCCCATGATTTTATATTTGCTGGCAATCTCAGGGTTTTCGTCAGTATTGAGTTTCATTATTTTCACTTTGCCCGCATATTCTTTTGAGAGTTCCTCAACAGTCGGAGCAACTATGCGGCACGGTCCGCACCATACAGCCCAGAAATCGATCATAACCAGTCCCTTGGAGTTTAATACTTCATTTTCCCATGATGATGTTGTAACGTCGAGTATTCCTTCAGCCATGTGCAACCTCCTCTAGTTTCATAATTATATTTTTTATAAGAAGTATTTGTCAACGAAACGAACCCGCAGGACCGATAAAACTCAGGATAATGTTGACGATTATCCGTCAGGACATTGCACTTGCCGGCCATACAGCATCAGACTAGCGGAATGCGGCGCTCGCGGGCGAAATTCCTGATGATCATGACCGCTGCATAGAGCCGCTGCAACCTCAGATTCCTGTTTCTGATGGCCCCCGCATCTTTCAGAGGAAACTTTTCACCCCTGATTTCAGACTGGTTCTTGGAAATCTCTTTGTAGAAATCACGGAGCTGCTCAGGTTCGAAGGATTTCAGAAAGATAGGGTTGACGGCAATGTATCCCTCGGCAACATCGAAGGTCAGGGCCTTCAGGCTTTTTCCTCTTACATTAGGCATCCTTTGGTTTCCTGTGTATTAATCTTGACAGTATTATACCAAATTCATAGAGGAGTATAATGGGAACCGCCATGAGCGTTTGGTTGAATGCGTCAGGTGTTGGGGTAAGGACTGCGGCAGCGACGAAAGAAAAAAGGAGAGCATATTTCCGGTGACGAGCAAGCGTTTTGGGTGTAACCAGACCGAACTTTGTAAGGAAGATGATCACCAGAGGGAGCTCAAAAACAACCCCGAAGGCAAGTATGAATTTAAGGCAGAAATCGATGTAGCTGCCTACTGATATCATCGGGGTAATGTCCGCTGTCTTATATCCGAGCAAGAATGTCATGGCAAAGGGGAGGATAATAAGAAAGCAGAAAAGGGAGCCGATAATAAAAAGAGCTGTGGCTGAAAACATGAAAGGCAAAAAATATTTCTTTTCGCGGGAGAGCAGTCCCGGCGAGATAAATTTCCAGAAGTGATAAAAGAACATGGGCAGGGAAAGGATCAGGGAAGAGACAAGGGCAATCTTCATATGCATCCAGAACGCCTCAGCAGGGGCGAGAAACACCAGCGAGGTCGCGGTCTTCTCATGTATCTGCAGATGGGGAGCAGTCAGGCTGAGCCCCAGTTCATATTTGAGCGGGAAGGAAATGATCTCGAATATCTTTTCAGAAACAGAGAACGTAAAGAGAAATACTATAAGGACGGTAGTTATCGGAAAGACAATCCTTTTCCGCAAGTCGGAGAGGTGTTCCGTAAGAGGCATCTTTGCGTCTTCCAATTAGGGCTTGTCCTTTTCTTTTTCAGGAGAAGACATACCAGCAGCGGGCTGTTCTTCCTGAGCAGGTGAAGCGGTATTTTCGCTGTCGGTTTTTTTCTCAATTTCATCAAACTCAGTCTCCATCTGCATTCTTGCGTGGTGAATGCCCCTTCTTATTTCTCCGACCCATCTGCCGAGGTTTCTGCTGAGTTCGGGAAGTTTCTTGGGACCGAAGACGAGCAATGCCACAAGAAATATTACGATAAGTTCCTGAAAACCCAGGTCAAACATCAATCTGTTCCGTT
>JBBIUL010000342.1:0-1751 GCA_037440265.1 Nitrospira sp.
TCAGTTGCATTGCTTCTCTGGGGACGGGCAACCCATATTCGACCTCGGGGCAGACAGGCACCCAGTCCACATACTGACCAAGCGTATCGACAAGAAAATGGTCGAGCTTGTGGCCGCCGTCGTACCGGACCTTCTCGCCGGTAAGACATGAACTTATCCCGAGCTTTATCCGTTTTTCCATGCTTTCCTTTCAGCCATTGTTTTCTCCTGACAGCTGTATCAGGTCATTCAGCCGTTTTCTCCGCAGCCGTCTTCAAATCATCAAGTAGCCGTATCGTCAGATCCTCGATCTCGCCCTTCGGAAAGAGCCTGCCAGAGGCTGTTATTCCCGCACCGGTAAAAACCTCCCTGCTCGTAACGCGTACACCGCCTTCATGTTCCTCGAAAAGATATTCATGGCGTGCGGTTATACCGAACTTCTCGCCCTTCCAGACCACTTTCTTCAGCGGCACTACCTCCTCGATCTTCGGCTCGATGGTTACCGGGACCGAAAACGGTCTGATACAACACTTGAACGTCATCCCCTGTTCGACACATACTTCCGATCCCTGTACGTCCCGGAGAACCGAGTTCCACTCAGCCCAGCAGGTGAGATCCGTGAAAAGCTTCCAGACCCTGTCCAGCCCGCTCCTGATGAAAACCGATTGCTCGACAACCATCTACCACCCGGTAATGCCCGGCCCGTCTTTCTCCTCGGAAAAAGCAATCCTGACAGCTTCCCTGAACGGAGTCTTGACGATCGGAACATATGCATCGATGCGGTTATCCTGGCAGACCACCTCGTTCTTCAGCCCTTCTATGAGCGGATGGGCAATGCCTGAAGGTACGGGTGTCACAAGATCAACCCAGTACGCTGAGAGCAGCGGGGTGAGGAACGGGACGCGGAATATGATTCTTCTTGCAAGCCCCCGGGCCTCTGCATATGCATGCATCATTTCCCGGTAGGTAAGTATTTCAGGTCCTCCGATGTCAAAAGAACTGCCGGATGTTTCAGGACTGAAAAGACATCCGCACAGGTAGGCAAGAACATCCCTTAATGCTATAGGCTGAATGCGGGTCTCTATCCACTGCGGGCATCCCATCACCGGAAGGCGTTCAACGAGATAACGCAGCATCTCAAAAGAAGCACCGCCGGCTCCTATGATAATAGCAGCGCGAAGGATCGTTGCTGAGGGGCTGCCGGAGGATAGTATCTTTGCAACTTCTGCACGGCTTTTCAGATGTTCAGAGAGATTGTCCTGTGCCTCACCGAGCCCACCGAGATAAATAACCCTCTTAACATCTTCTGCAGTTGCTGCAGATATGAAATTCCGGGCGGCATTTTTATCTTTTTCAGCGTATTCGAGATTCCTGAACAGACTTGTTCCCCCCATTGAATGCACCAGATAATAGGCAGAGTGAACTCCATGAAGCGCTTCTTTGAGTCCTTCACCGGAAAGAAGGTCTCCTTGGAAAATTTCAACCTCCCTGTTCCCTTCAGTAGTGCTGGAAACCTTCGCCTTGTCACGAACAAAAAGCCTTATTCTCACGTCTTTTTTGATCAGCTCCGGCACAAGCCTGCTGCCGACAAAACCAGTTGCACCAAAAACTGCAACCCTGTCTTCCGAAGAAAAAGCCAAAGGATTCATTGGTAGAATCTGGCGCGGTAGCGGTTAAACCGCTCCGTTTCCAAGTCCCCCTTTCAAACCGTGCGTGCGAATTTCCCGCACACGGCTTACCATCGGTCTTCGCGGCATCGCATACGCCGGATA
>JBBIUL010000343.1:0-1695 GCA_037440265.1 Nitrospira sp.
CGGTACGACGGCGGCCACAAGCTCGACCATTTTCTTGTCGATACGCTTGGTCAGTATGTGGACTGGGTGCCTGTCTGCCCCGAGGTCGAATATGGGTTGCCCGTCCCCAGAGAAGCAATGCAACTGACCGGGAATCCGCAATCTCCCCGGCTGGTGACAGTGAGGACGGGAATAGATCATACAGAAGGCATGAAACGGTGGGCATCGGAAAAGCTTGAAAGGCTTGAGCAGGAAGATTTGTGCGGGTTTATTTTTAAAAGCAGGTCTCCCAGTTCCGGTATGAGAGGAGTAAAGGTTTATAATCAAGCACGGATTCCGACCCGAACCGGCATCGGTATCTTTGCAAGGGCCTTTATGGAACGTTTTTTGTTTATACCTGTTGAGGATGACGGCCGTCTCCATGATCCTGCCCTTCGGGAGAATTTTATTGAAAGGGTTTTTGTTTTCAGAAGATGGAAGGAACTTCAAAACAGCGGAGGAAAGATAAAAGACATTATTTCATTCCATACAGATCATAAACTTCTCATTCTTTCCCACAGCACAGAGCATTACAGGCTTCTGGGCAGTATGGTTGCGAACTCGAAAAGATACAAGCCTGAAAAACTGCGTTCAGCTTATATCGCCGGTCTTATGGAAGGACTCCGGCTGCTTGCGACAGTGAAAAAAAATACAAATGTGCTCCACCATATGATGGGCTATTTCAAGAAGCAGATTTCAGCCGATGAAAAACAGGAGCTTCTCGAGGTTATCGAACAGTATCACAGGGGGCTAGCACCCTTGATCGTCCCGGTGACCATGATTAAACATTATGTCAGGAAATATGAAGATCACTATCTTGCACGACAATATTATCTTAATCCTCATCCTGTTGAGCTAATGCTGCGGAATCATGTCTGAGGGATGTTTTGCACTATCTGTTCAAAGGAGACGAAGAGCTTTTGTGCCTTAATAAATGAAACAATGCAAGAGCGCAATAAGCTCCTTTATGTTGACCGTTTCATCAGAAAACAGTAGTTCACAATCTCGCGACTGTTATACCTGTTGGATGATCGCCAATCAGGGACAGGACTTTGTCAACACTGAAAATAATAAGATGTTTTGGCCCCTTTGCCACATCCTCTTCTGCCGAAATATGACGGCGCGTCATTCGAGCGATTAGCTCCGGATCATTGTCTTCACGCTGCTTTGTAAGAAATAATCTGATACCCTGATAGCCCTTTTCCTGTTCTATGTACATGCAGGCAGCATGGGGATTTTCAAGGATATTACGATAGGTAAGCCGCTCGCGCATAACAAAACAGACTGTGCCATCATCCAGAACGCGAGGCGTGGAATAGACGGCTGTGGTCACTTTTCCATTGTGATCAGCCGATGAAAGAATGCACATTCCCCTGGTGTTTTCGAAATAGTCCTTTAATATCATAGTTCACTCCTGAGGAGTCCTGATAAGTTTTGAAATGTCATAACCTTTCTCAACAAGTCTGCCGAGTATTTTCTGATAGAGCACATCATCCATTTTTTTGTCCTGCTCAATATCCAGAGATAGGTCCGGTCAGGATGACCTACAACTGCATATTCATAATTTTCTCCGAGATCAATGATCCAGTAATCGCCTGAAAAAGGCCAGAAAAAGGAGACTTTGAGCTTGGCGTTATTTTTCTTGTCAACAACCCATGCCTTCCCTTTTGCCTGGCG
>JBBIUL010000344.1:0-1672 GCA_037440265.1 Nitrospira sp.
AGATATATGGCGGTCAGCAGAGCCTGTTCAGGTGACGCAGACCACTCCAGTATCTTTTTAGCCCAATACATCCGCATATAGCCGTGCATCTTCCCCCGCTTCACCATCTCAAGCTGTGCTGCATTCCAGAGCTGGTCATGGGTCTGCGCGTTTTCAAACTGTTTCCGTGTATAGAGATATTCCCTCGGATCATTTTTATGTATGGCGAGTGTTTTTTTTGCCCATTCGGGAAATCCTTCAGGATTGTCATAGTGTGCGTTATAGAAACAGAAATTATCAGACAGTTCCCTCCGTATGATAAGTTCTTCAAGAAACGCATCTTTCGAATCCTTTGGCAGGCTTTTTCTCAAGACCTCAAGGGCAACTCGCTGTGCAGACAGCTGACCGAAATGGAGATACGGTGAAAGTCCTGATTGACCATCCTGATCCGGGAAATTCCTTGTTGCTGCATACCGTGAAAGCTTTTCGGCAATAAATTGCTTCAACTTCCTGTGCGCTGCCTTTTCCCCTGGTGTAATCCACCGCACCTCAGCAACCGAAGCATCGACCTTTATTTTTTTGCGTACTGTTTCCCAGTCAGCTGCCTTTGTAACAGATGCAGAGCGGAAAGGATGTCTTCTGAGCCGTGGAAATTCTGTCAAAAATTCCCGTAGTTTTTTACTTATCTTGGGCCTTATGGTATATGCACCATACTCCTGCTTTGGAGATGATATCCAACAGGGGACGATATTGTGTGCGTCCACTTCATAGAAGGGTATTGATATCTTCTGGCTGACTTTTTCTTTCCATTCCTTTTTTATTCTCAGGGGATCAAAATCAGTTATCAGCATCCCCGCCCTGGACTTCTTAAGGAAAACAGGCAACTCCCTGTTGGGCTCACCCAGAAGAAGAAAGAACGGGATATGCTTTTTCTTCAATGCAAGTTCGACCTCCTGAAGTCCTTTCAGCATAAATCCATACTGCCTCACCGTCGCATTCAGAAATCGCGGGACAAGACAGAATGCTACAAGCAGAGGCTGGCGGGCAGCAACTGCATAGTGCTGTGCAATGAGCAGTGCCCAGTTGTCCCTTGTCCTCTGATCCCGGCTCATCCAGTAGACCACCGGACCTTTTATGTCTTTGCCTTCCTTTAGTAGTCTCATTCTCCGAAAGTCCATGGATTCATTGTATACCGGTCTAAAACTTTTTTGAAGCAGTGTATTTCAGATGCACAGGACCGGGAATATTCTAAACAAGTTCCTGAGCATGCTCATGTGATATACTGATTTTATGTTCAGACAATCTTTTGTTTTCACCTGTTTGTTCTTTCTGCTGTCCGCTACCCTGTCAGGATGTACTTCGGGAAAGAGAGCTTCTCAGCCTCTTCTTGAAGTTGTTCCCTTTGTTGATCTGCAGCGCTATGCTGGTGAGTGGTATGAGATCGCGAGATATCCTCACCGATTTCAGGAGGATTGCGTCGGAAGCAGAGCAACCTATACCATTATAAAAGATGAAAAAATAAGCGTACTCAATCAGTGCCGCGAGAAGACTTTTTCAGGAAAGCTGCGCCAGGCAAAAGGGAAGGCATGGGTTGTTGACAAGAAAAATAACGCCAAGCTCAAAGTCTCCTTTTTCTGGCCTTTTTCAGGCGATTACTGGATCATTGATCTCGGAGAAAATTATGAATATGCAG
>JBBIUL010000345.1:0-1657 GCA_037440265.1 Nitrospira sp.
TTCACAATGACTTTCCGTATCTCTTCTTCATCGACCACGCAGCGGGCAGGGGAGCCGTTGCAAACCAATGTGATATCACTTCGCAGTTTCCCGATGTCTTTGATTGTCTCCTGTGCCAGCTGATGCAGGTCTGATAATTTTGTATCGAGCAGCTGTTTTTCGGGGATGGATTTCAGCTTCTGGATCAGGTTTTTCATCTTCGACAAAGTGTTCCTGATGGACTCAAGCATATCCTTCTGAAATTCAGGATTGCTCATGTGGGCTTCTGCATTGTCAAGCGTTAGAGAAAGGGCATAGGTCAGATTTTTCAGATCGTGGATTACAAATGACGATATCTTTCCAAGGGCTGCAACTTCTTTTGTTTCGGCGAGTTCTTCAGCCAGTTTGAAGCTGAGGATGGAAAGCGCTGACTGTCTGGCGAGCATCTTCATGAGATCATAATCCTCGTAGTTGAATTCCCTGTCAGTTATTTCCCGGCTGCAGACGATCATGCCGTCAATATTTTTATTGAATATAAGCGGTATGACCAGAGCCGCACTGGTTTTGTTCATGAAGGACGCATCCTCTTCTGACATGCTGTATTCGTTGTCTTTTGCGTTAAATACCCTGCCCCGTTCCCTGAAGTAGGATATAAGTCCGGCAGATTCCTGCAGCCTCATACTGCTTTCTGCCTTTGAGCCGGGCTGCGCAGGGATATAAAAACCTTTGCCCCGTTCAAGCAGATATAGCGCTGCGGTCCTGAACCCGAAGGTTTCCCTGAACGTTGCAAGGGCAGTTTCCTGAGCTTCCTCGAAGGTCCTGCAGGCAGAGAGCCTTTCGGTAAATTTCAGCCATTCCTCCCGGTAATCATATTTGTTCTTATAAAAATGCTTGTTGATAAAGACCTTTACACGTCTGCGCAGCTTCTCTGAGAGGAGGATGAGCAATACAAGCATTCCTCCTGCAAAGGCAAGGAATATAGTCATCTGACGGCCAAAGGGAATGTCAAAATACTTCATTCCTTCGCCGAGCAGTCCGAGGGTCAAAAGATAAATCCCCACAGTGAGGAGAGAGAGAGACCGGTAAAAAATATATCTGGATACTGCGACCTGTGATCTTTTTTCTCTTACAATTTTTGAGTAAATTGCGAAAGCTGCCCCGATTATAAAGACACCCGACCTGATAGGCATAAGGTTCATGTTGATAGTCCTGTAGAGAAGCCCCTGGCTGACGTAAAAGACCATGACTGCCAGAATGCTTATGATCCCGGTCACTTCAAATTTTATCCTCCATCTGTCAAGGCCTGATGTTGATGAAAACGTGGCTTCGATGTTCATGAGCGCCA
Organism: Nitrospira sp.; assembly: GCA_037440265.1. GTDB lineage: Bacteria > Nitrospirota > Thermodesulfovibrionia > Thermodesulfovibrionales > UBA6898 > JBBIUL01. The sequence continues at coordinate 1,325 of JBBIUL010000345.1, forward strand.
GAATAAGGGAGACCATAAGTGCAATATAAAACCAGTACCCGATATCCCCGAGAAAAAGAATCTTTTCCGACGGGAAATCAGGAAAGATAAAGAAATCATCGAGCGGGAAGAACAAAAGACTCGCAGGAAGACAGGCCGAGAAAGCGATCAGCAGCCACCATATTTTTGAAACAGATCGCAGGGATTTTTTTCTTGCATAGGTGATGCTGAAGAGCAGAAGCATGACAGGCAATAAAGACTCGAACAGGAGTTTTGCCCATGCATAATGCGAATGGCCTGCCAATGAATTCAGAGAGATCTGGTTCGAGATCTCAATGCCTGCCAGCAGGAGCA
>JBBIUL010000346.1:0-1651 GCA_037440265.1 Nitrospira sp.
TAATCAATAATTATCTTGTAGTCAAAAAAATGTTTTAAAGAATGCAGGCGGTCTTTCAGCCCCCGGCGGTCATATCTTCCGTACGATTGAGAGCTTCCGAAAAAATGGATCGTCTTCTCATGTTCGTCCAGGGACCACAGCCCGCCGCCTGTTATCTCCCACCCGGGCTCGGAAATCTCGTAGCAGTCGCCTTTTTCATTGTATCTGCCGTTGATGCCTTTTTCTGTAAAGAACCTGTCTGCTATTTCCGCGTGATAGGTGCAGGATTCCTTGGGGGAGAGCACAAGATACTCCTCATCAGGTTGTCGTATCTGAATGAATTTGCCGGGCCTTTTCAGTGGGACGGTTTTTTTCTTTTTCTGATTGTAGAAGGCTGAAGAATAATCTATGAAAACGAATTTCATATATTATCTGTTCAGTAACTTCGCTGCCTCTTTTGCAAAATAGGTTAGGATAATATCTGCACCTGCGCGTTTGATTGAAGTGAGTACCTCCATCATGACGCGGTCTTCGTCGACCCAGCCGAGTTTTCCGGCAGCCTTGACGAGCGAGTATTCACCGCTTACATTATAGGCTGCCACAGGGACATCAAAGTTGTTTCTGATGTCTGAGATGATATCAAGATAGGACAGGGCGGGCTTTACCATGACGATGTCTGCGCCTTCATCGATATCGAGTGCAGTTTCTTTCAGTGCCTCACGCCGGTTTGCAGGGTCCATCTGGTACGACCTCCGGTCGCCGAACTTCGGGGTTGACTCAGCAGCATCCCTGAAGGGGCCGTAAAAGGCAGAGGCGTATTTTGCCGCGTAGCTCATAATAGGGGTTTCAGAGAAACCCTCCTCATCGAGTGCCGTTCGTATTGCGCTGATCCTTCCATCCATCATGTCGGACGGTGCTACCATATCGGCGCCTGCCTTTACATGGGAGACAGCCTCTTTTGCAAGGAGCTTCAGCGTAGGGTCATTTTTTATCTCACCGCCGACTATCACTCCGCAGTGGCCATGGCTGGTGTATTCGCACATGCAGACATCGGTGATTACGTAAAGTTCAGGTACCTTGTTTTTTATCATCCTGACGGCTTTTTGAACCACACCGTGAGGGTCCCATGCGCCTGAGCCGGTCTCGTCCTTGTGCTCCGGTATGCCGAAGAGGATTACCGCAGGGATGCCGAGCGAATAGATCTCTCTTGCATGTCTGACTACCCTGTCGGCTGATTCCTGGAAGCACCCCGGCATTGACTTGATCTCTCTGCGGATGTTTTTCCCGTGGGTTACAAAAAGCGGATAAATAAAATCATCAGGGGAGAGCGAGGTTTCCCTCACTATCCTCCTGATGATTTCAGAACTTCTCAGTCTCCTTGGTCTCTGTACAGGAAACATAGGTGCGATTTACAGGTCGCTGCCTTTTATTCGCATGAACTGCAGCCGGAACTGCATGAAGGCGGCTCATTGCTGTTTATGATAAAGCCTTCACCCTGAGGCGTCTTCACATAGTCAATTTCCTTATTGTTCAGACTGGCAAAGGCCTCCTTGTCTATGAAGACCTTCAGACCGTTTTTCTCAACAGTCTCATCACCATCAGATGCAGTCTCATTTATATCCATGCCGTAGCTCGGGCCGCAGCATCCGGAACCCTGTACAAAAACCCTCAG
>JBBIUL010000347.1:0-1616 GCA_037440265.1 Nitrospira sp.
TCGGAAGAGGACATATTGTGAACGCGATTGCCCTGAATTCTGCGGCCTTCAACGGAGCCCGTATAATCGGCCCTGTGATTGCAGGGATGTCTATTGCGTATCTCGGCATCCCTGCCTGTTTTTTCATCAATGCGCTCAGTTTCCTTGCTGTTATCTTTGCACTTTCAAAAATGAAAATAAAAGGGGAGATCAGGGTCTCTTCTGAAGGGATGTTCAGGGATTTCATGAAAGGGGTGCAGTTTATCAAAGGCAACAGGGATTTTATCAATGTTATAGGTATTATCGCCGTATTCAGCCTTGTGGGCCTCCCCTACATAACGTTGCTTCCGGTGTTTGCAGCAGAAGTCTTTCAGGAAGGAGCAAAAGGGCTCGGTTTCCTTGTTGGTGCATCGGGAATCGGTGCGCTGGCAGCAGCCCTTCATATTGCCGTGAGGGGGAATACTATAGAAAAGACGCGTTTTATGTCGTGGTCAGGGCTTTGTTTTTCCTCAGCGCTCTTTATTTTTGCGCTTTCAAAGACATTCTGGTTTTCCCTTGTTGTCATAATGCTGGGGGGCTGGGGCATGGTGAGCTATCTCGCAACGGCAAACAGCTACCTGCAGGTTTCGGTCCCTGATGAACTCAGGGGCAGGATCATGAGTGTATATTCCTTTGTATTTCTCGGTACGGTGCCGGTAGGCAATGCGATTATGGGGATAGTCGCTGACCTGGTCGGGACTACAAATGCCGTACTTGCTTCAGGGATAATCTGTGTTGCAGCGTCTCTTCTGTTTGCACGAAAATATCTTGTGAAAAAAGACGATGGGCATTTCGGCGAAGAGCAGGGAGTGTGACCTTCTGTCAGTCTCCAGGGTCGTTTTCGTAGCCGGAACAGACAGCATGCTCCAAATTTCGCTGTCAAGGATATATAATAGTCCTCATGAAAGTGCTTTCACTGGAAACTTCCACCATGCTTGGAGGGGTTGCCATCATCGACGAACAGAGCGGTCTTGTTGCTGAGACACGGCTCAATGTCAAGACAACCCATTCAGAGCGGTTGATGACCGCAGTCCATAATACCCTTCACCAGTCTGAACTGCAACTGAAAGACATAGATGCCTTTGCTGTTGCTGTCGGCCCCGGCTCATTCACCGGACTGCGGATAGGTCTGAGCACCGTAAAGGGGCTCTCATATGCCACAGGCAAACCTATTGTTACTGTTCCCACGCTTGATGCCTTTGCATGGAATTTCCCGTACAGCAGATTCCCAGTATGTATCATGCTGGATGCAAGAAAGAAGGAAGTCTATGCGGCTGTGTTTCAGTGGAAAGACGACGGATTTATCAAAATCCTCGATGATATTTCTGTCAAGCCCATGGAACTGCTGCGGGAACTTCAGGGAAACGTCATTTTTGCCGGTGAAGGAGCACAGATATATTCGAATGAAATCGTTATGGCCCTTAGTGAACGGGCGCTCATGGCCCCGCCGGATAAGATGGTGCCGTCGCCTGCAAATGTGGCGGCCCTCGGACTTTCAAAAGCGGTCAGGGGTGAATATACCGATGCTGCCGAGGCAGTTCCCTGCTACATACGAAAATCAGAGGCTGAGGTGAAATGGCTCGAAAAACACTGAAAGA
>JBBIUL010000348.1:0-1611 GCA_037440265.1 Nitrospira sp.
GAACACTTGCTTCGGAGGGGATCGTTTTTTCCGAAGGTTTTTTCAAGACCCTTGTTGCAACCTATGTCCGGACTGCACAGGACATGCTCAAGCGTTATGAGGACGATGCTGCCATCAACGGCCTCTTCTTTGATCGCCACGATGAGAGTCTTGCCGTTGATACTTTTACCGGAGGAATAAAAAAGGCCGCAGAAATCATCATGGAAGACCCTCTGGGTGTTCCGTTGATATCGAGCTGGGACAGGGTGACCTCGGCAATACCTGATATTCTCTATATGATCAAAAAAGCGGTTGATGAAGACAACGCATAGCTGTGGTCATTACATTCTGGTAGTTTTTGCCGCTGGTTTGCGGTACTATATATATAACTGCTTCTGCTGTAAAACCAAAAAACATTCTTTCAAGGAGGGGTTATGAGTTTCTGGGAAAAAGTGAAGAAAGATTTGCAGAAAGGTTCAAAGGAAGTTATGTCTGCTCTGAAAGAAGGTGCAACCGTTGTCAGGGAGAAGGCAGGGGAACTCACTGATGAAGGCAAAAGGCAGTATAAGATTTATGACCTTAAATCAAAGGTGCAGAAGGAAATCGCTGAACTGGGGGGCAAAGTGTATGACCTGAGTTCGAAGGTAAAAAACCCCATGCTCGACACAAAGGTGAAGGCCATTATCGGCAAGATTCAAAAACTTGAACTGCAGATCAGTAAGATAGAAGGGAATAATGCCCCGGGAGCAAAAAAGGCGACAGGTGCCAAGACGCCTAAAGGCAGAACGAAGTAAGCTGCCTGCCAAATTGCTGAATATCCTGTAAGAGGAGGCTGTAATGAAGACTGTTCTGGCGGTACTTGCGCTGATTGCAGTAATGGTTGGCGCTGGTTATTTTGGTCTGCCGCTTCTGATTGAAAAAGAGACCGAGCGACTCAGGGCGGATGTCCAAACCCTGCAGCAGCGACTGGATTCAGTTGAGGCATTTGTGAAGTCCGAGGAGGAACTGCGTCAGCGCACCCAGCTGAGACCTGACGCCGATCTGCAGAGCGTTGTCAAAACCATAAATGCTGTTTCTCTCCGTATTGCATCTCTTGAGGAATCCCTGAAGAAAAATACCGTTTCTTTTGAAGAAACGCTCTCGAAACAAAAATCAGCTTCTGAAGAGGCCTTTAAAAAACAGGGTGAAAGCATTGACAAATCTCAGAAGGACTTCGATGCAAGACTGCAGAGGGTTGTATTTGATGCTTCCATGGCAAGCATCAGAGGGCATATTCTGAAGGCCAGGACAGATCTGCTTTACAAAAACATCGGGACAGCCAGGGCGGAGATCGATCTTATTTCCGATACCTTTGAAAGGATGAAGAAATCTGCTTCGGAAGACCACAAAAAAATACTGGAAGAGCTTCATGCGATGCTGAAAAAAGCGAGGGCCGAGGTTGAATCCGACCTTCCATCAGCTATCAACAAAATGGACCTGTTGTGGCATGAAATGAGCAAGCTTCTCAGGAAATCATAGTCAGGACTAACGGGCAGCCGAGAGAACAAGTATGGCCGGCATCATACTCATTGTGATAGTTATATCAGTTGTGGCGATATTCTCAGTTCAGAACGCCACCCCTGTATCTATCGC
>JBBIUL010000349.1:0-1580 GCA_037440265.1 Nitrospira sp.
GTCATAGGATATTACAAATGATTTTGAATGCTTGCTGTACAACGAAAGGAGAACTAAACGACGTGAATGAACTGACACCAAGGGAAAGAGTCCTCAGGCTGTTCACAGGCGGGGAAACAGACCGCCCCCCCTGCTTCAGCGGCATGGGCAACGTAACCACTGAAGGGCTGAAAAAATTCGGATACAAGTTTGCAGCGCTTCATTCTGACGCAAAAATGATGTCGGATGCTGCAGCATCAACATACAGGCTTTTTGGTTTTGAGTGCGGAGTGGTCCCTTTTGATCTCTGCGTGGAGGCTGAGGCCCTCGGATGCGAGATTAATGTCTATGCCCACCTTGAAGACATTCTCTATCCCACTATCAGGAAGAAACTTATCCATACCGAAGATGAAATGGATATCCGCATACCTCAGGATCTCTCGACCCGGGGGAGGATCCCTCTCATGAAAGAGGCTATCGGTCATATCAAGGCTGATATCGGAAATGAAGTTGCCATCGGCACCTATGTGCTCGGCCCCTTCACCCTTGCGGGACAGATCATGGAATTAAACGACCTCCTGAAGCTCTCTTTCAAGAAGCCTGACAAAGTGGGAAAGCTTATGGATACTCTTGCAGACGCAATTGTAATCGTTGCAAAGGAATATGAGAAAGCCGGCGCAGATTACATTACGGTGAGAGAAATGGGGGCAACGTCCGATGTATTGAGTCCGCGTGTTTTCAAGAATCTCATTCAGCCATATCTGAAAAAAATATTTGCCGAAATCCACCCGAACAGTGTCCTGCATATATGCGGCAAAACAAATGATATTTCCGTTTTTATGCTTGAGACGGGCGCAAAGGCAATAAGTGTAGACCAAAAGAACGACATTGCAGAGACAAGAAAGAAGATCGGCACGGATGCTCTTCTCTTCGGCAACTATGATCCGTATAATGTTCTGGTTTCCGGAACTGAGGATAAGGTCAGGGAAACAATAAGAAAATGCCTTGACGACGGTGTCAGCGCTGTCTGGCCCGGATGTGATATCTGGCCCACAGTTCCGCCGGAAAACATCAACGCAATGATGGATGAGGTAAGAAACTACAGGAGGTAGTCATGTCAACAAATGAGAAAAAACAGGAAATTCTTGACGCACTGAAAAATGCAGTAATCCAATATGATGAAGACGGCTCAAAGGAAGCAGCACAGAAGGCCCTTGATCTCGGTATGGAGGCAAACGACGCAATATTCAACGGCCTTGTGAGCGGCATGGAAGAGGTTGGAAGACTCTTTGAGGCCCAGGAGTATTTTGTGCCTGAACTGCTCATGAGCGCTGATGCATTATATGCAGGACTCGACATACTGAAACCCCATGTAAAGCAGCTCGATCTTGGGGTAAAGGGCTCTGTCGTCATCGGTACGGTTGAAGGAGATGTCCATGACATCGGGAAAAATATCGTCAAGATGATGTTCGACGTCGCAGGCTTTACCGTCTATGACCTCGGCAGGGATGTTCCCCTTGACAAGTTTGTTGAAGAACAGATGAAGACAGATTCTGATCTCGTCTGCCTTTCAGCCATGATGACGACTACCATGGTCGGCA
>JBBIUL010000350.1:0-1577 GCA_037440265.1 Nitrospira sp.
ATTCTGCGAAAGGAAGGCATTGTCTTTTTTTCTGTTATCCCCCTCCTCAGCGACAAAAAATTTACAGGATTCCTGTTCCTTGCGAGCAGAAACAGGAAGAAAATCATTTTTGATTTTGATGTTGCCGCACTCCTGTCGCTTATCGGCAATAATGTCTCGCTGATTCTGGACAAAATAAAACTGTTTGAAGAAACAAAACGCCTTTCCATTACAGACGGGCTTACCGGCCTGTATAACCGGAGACATTTCTACAAACATCTTGATATTGAAGTTGCACGGTCAAAGAGATACGGAAGCAGTTTTGCACTGATGCTCTTCGATATCGACAACTTCAAATTCATAAACGACACCTACGGCCACCAGACCGGAGACGAAGTGCTCATAGGGCTTGCAAATATATTACGGTCGATCTCAAGGGAAACAGACCTCGTCGTCAGGTATGGAGGAGAAGAATTCATCATTATTCTCCCCAACACTGCCGAGAAGGAGGCCGTTTCCCTCGCCAACAGGATAAAACATGCGGTCGAAAAACATATTTTCCCGGTAAATGATTCCGGCCATATCAGGATCACCCTGAGCGGCGGGATATCTTCCTATCCGAAGAACGCCTCTGACGCAAAATCCCTGCTCAACGCTGCAGACAATGCCCTGTATGCAGCCAAAGCAGCCGGCAAGAACAAAATACTCTGTTTCAAGGGGACCCTGGTTGAAAAAAGTTTTCAAAAGACCTGAAAGCCTCAAACCCGTACCATTCAGGTATTGTCCGGGATGCGGCCATAGCCTGATCCACCGGATCATCGCCGAATCAGTTGATGCACTAGATATCAGGGAAAGGACCATCGGCATAGCTCCGGTAGGGTGTGCCGTCTTTGCCTATGATTACTTCAATTTTGACATCATAGAGGCTGCCCACGGCAGGCCTCCTGCAGTTGCATCTGCCTTAAAAAGGGTGCTGCCGGACCATATTGTTTTCTCGTATCAGGGCGACGGCGACCTGGCAGCGATCGGCACTGCTGAAATCATCCACGCAGCCAACCGCGGCGAAAACATATCTGTTTTCTTCATTAATAATGCTACGTACGGAATGACCGGAGGCCAGATGGCCCCCACTACCCTCTCGGGTCAACGCACTACCACCACCCCAACCGGAAGAGATGTCACAACATCAGGACACCCCCTGCAGGTGTCGGAACTGCTCGCATCCATTGAAGGGGTTTCCTTTATACAGAGGGTTTCCTCTGATTCCTATAAGAATCTTGTTTCCGCAAAACTCGCTATTCTTAAGGCCCTGCGGTATCAGATTGAAGGCAGGGGGTTCAGTTTTGTTGAAATCCTTTCCCCTTGTCCTACGGACTGGGGCCTTTCTCCAAAGGCATCCCTTGAATGGATAAAGACCTCTTTGAGCAGGACATATCCGATCGGACTGATTAAGGACAGATTCCGGGAGGAAACCTGACTGGAAACAAGGATCAAAATAGCAGGTTCAGGCGGTCAGGGGATCCTCTTTCTCGGCAGGGTGCTTACCTTCGCAAGCATGACTGAAGGGAAAAAAGTGACCTGGTTCCCGTCATACGGGG
>JBBIUL010000351.1:0-1547 GCA_037440265.1 Nitrospira sp.
GTTTCGATAGCGCAGCCTGAGGAAGATGTCTTTGCTCCTGCCACCAAGCTTCAGAGAACCTTTCTCGCCTTCAGCATAGGCTCCATCGGGATCGCATTCCTGCTCGCTGTCGGCATGGGAAGAAGCATTGTCAAGCCGGTACATGAATTGATTGAAGCAACACAGAAGATTGCCTCAGGGGATATGTCCAAGTCAGTCGGTTTCGGCGGCGTGGATGAAATCGGCCAGCTCAGCAGCAGCTTCGAAGTAATGCGGGTAAAGCTTGCTGACTCCCTTGAGAGCCTCCAGCAATACAACCTTGAGCTCGAACAGCGGGTGAAGGACAGAACCAGGGAAATCGAACTGAGTCAGAAGAAAGTCGAAAATCTTCTCAAAAAGGTCATCTCAGCACAGGAGGAGGAACGCAAAAGAATCGCACGCGGTCTGCATGATGAGACCATGCAGTCCCTTTCCGCAATACTCATGAGGATCGAAATGTGCAGGATCGACCCGGAACACGCAACGGTAAGCAAGGCAGAGGAGATACGGGACATCACTTTGCAGACCCTTGACAGTGTACGCCATACCATCCAGAACCTGCGGCCGTCGGTACTCGATGACCTCGGCCTTAACGCCGCAATACAATGGCTGCTCGACAAACATCTCGGCTCACGGGGCATACAGTACTTTTTCAATATTATCGGCCTCGAAGACAAACGGTTCCCCCCCCAGCTCGAGATAACACTCTTCAGGATAATCCAGGAGGTGATTATCAATATAGCAAGACACGCTAAGGCGGAAAATGTATTCGTTATTTTCAGGATTACAGAAAACTCGTTTGAGGTTGACATAGAGGATGACGGGAAGGGATTCAATCTTCAGTCTGCACTGAAAAGCACTGAGGACGGGAGGGGGCTTGGGTTGATGGGAATGAGGGAGAGGGCCTTGCTGCTCAACGGCAAGGTTGAAATCTTTTCAGAGCCTGGCAGAGGAACCAGGGTAACGATAAAAATCCCGCTGGAAAAAGACGGAGAAAAGAATGAATAAAATAAAGGTCCTGATTGCCGACGACCACGCGCTGGTACGGGAAGGGATCATCGCCTTCCTGAAGCTTTCGAACGACATCGAAATAATTGGCCAGGCCTCAAACGGCCTCGAGGCGATTGAAAAGACTGTCCAGACCAAACCGGACGTAGTGCTCATGGACATATCAATGCCTGAACTCGGAGGCATCGAGGCAACCCTTGAGATCAAAAAGAGGGAACCGGACACGAAAATACTCATCCTTACCCAGTATGATGACAAGGAATATGTCAGCAGGCTTTTGAAGGCAGGGGTTTCAGGCTACATACTGAAGCATGCTGTCGGTACTGACCTTATTACCGCCATCAGGGCTGTTGCAAAAGGAGAATCATATCTCTATTCATCCATTGCCACAAAGGTAATCGACGGATTCCTCGGAAAATCCGCAGGTGTGGTCATCGAAGACACCTATGAAAAACTGACCGACCGGGAGAAGCAGGTGCTGAAACTTATTGCGGAAGGACACAGTCATAAGGAGATAGCAA
>JBBIUL010000352.1:0-1503 GCA_037440265.1 Nitrospira sp.
CGAGCACTTCCTGCTCTGCATTATGCACCATTGGAGCTTTCTTCGATGGGATGTGCATATCAGCCATGCAGATCGAAATCCCTGAATTGGTAGCATAATGGAAGCCGAGTTTTTCAAGGTTGTCAAGAAACACAACAGTTGCGCGTCTGCCGCTCTTCTTGTAGGCGAACTCTATTATCTTGGACAACTCCTTCTTCGTCATGTCCTTGTTGATCATGGAGAATGTGATTTCCTCAGGCACGATCTCATTGAAGAGCACCCTGCCGGTCGTAGTTTCAACAAACTCACCGTCTATTCTCACCTTTAGCTTGGCATGTTCACTGAGCTGCCCTGCATCATATGCAGTCCTGACGTCTTCAGGGTCGGCAAATATCCTTCCTTCACCGAGCGCACCCTTTCTCTCCTTCATGAGATAATATATGCCAAGGACCATATCCTGGGTAGGCAGGAGAATGGGTTTCCCGTTTGCAGGGGAAAGGATGTTATTCACCGACATCATAAGCAGCCGCGCCTCGACCTGTGCTTCGATCGAAAGCGGGACATGCACTGCCATCTGGTCACCGTCAAAGTCTGCGTTAAAGGCTGTGCAGACCAGTGGATGGAGCTTGATCGCCTTGCCTTCCACGAGGATCGGATCAAACGCCTGTATCCCGAGCCTGTGCAGGGTCGGGGCACGGTTGAGCAGTACCGGAGTCTCTCTGATCACCTCTTCAAGGGCATCCCATACCTCTGCCGATTCCTTCTCAACGATCTTTTTGGCAGCCTTTATGGTTGTTGCATATCCCTTTTCCTCGAGCTTGCTGAAAATAAACGGTTTAAAGAGTTCAAGGGCCATCCTCTTGGGCAGACCGCACTGATGCAGCCGAAGTTCAGGCCCGACAACAATAACTGACCTGCCGGAATAATCAACCCGCTTGCCGAGCAGGTTCTGCCTGAACCTTCCCTGTTTGCCCTTTATCATGTCGCTCAGGGATTTTAAGGGTCTTTTCGTTGCAGTCTTCAGGACCTTGCTCCTCCGGCCGTTGTCAAACAGCGCATCAACAGCCTCCTGGAGCATCCTCTTTTCATTCTTGATGATAACGCTCGGCGCCTTCAGTTCAACCAGCCGCTTGAGCCTGTTGTTCCTGTTTATAACCCTCCGGTAGAGATCATTGAGATCAGAGGTGGCAAACCGTCCGCCTTCGAGCGGCACGAGCGGCCTCAGGTCAGGCGGCAGGACCGGGATAACATCCATGATCATCCAGTCAGGCTTGTTTCCGGATTTCCTGAACGCCTCAACAACCTTCAGCCTTTTCGTCAGCTTCTTCTTAACACCGATAGAAGACCCTTCCTTTATCTTTGCCTTGAGCTCTGCACTCAGTGCTTCGAGGTCAACAGCCCTGAGTATTTCACGAATCGCTTCTGCACCCATACCGACCTTGAACCCTGTCCCGTAATCAGCGTTCTTCTTCTTCAGTTCGTCATCATTGAGGAGCTCTTTGAACTTAAGCGGCGTATCGCCCG
>JBBIUL010000353.1:0-1966 GCA_037440265.1 Nitrospira sp.
CACAGCATTCTCACTCATTCTCATCCGCCTCAGGCGGATTCCGAGGCTTTTGCCTCTTTTATTTCAGAGAAGTTATTAAAGGGCTGCCTGCCGGCAGATCGGCAAAAGAAACCGTTCGAACACTATGCCCTGCCTTGTGCTGTATGACTCAATCAGCTATTCATTAGTAAACTGCATTGAAGCAGGTTACCTGCAGGGGCAGAGTTCGTCTGCCTGTTTTTTGAGCGTCCGTGCGGTCCGGATATCAAGGCCGCTGTCTTTTATAAAAACGCTTTCATCCATATCAGCGATATCCTGAGCGAGGATTATGTTGTTGCTGAAGAGCGTTGTCAGCGAGTCTTTTTTAACAGAGGACAGAATCGTAACAGGATAGAGCCTTTTATCCTCAATCATCTTTTCAAGGCTGTTTTTTTCAGGATATCTCCAGCTTACGATCCTGATGCCTGTGCATTCTGCAAACTTTATGGCATCAGACGTGCAGCGTGTATTTGTGACGAGCCAGCCCTGGTGAATCTTGTCTTCATGACCCGGCAATAACTCGCATGCCTTTTTAATGTCCATAAACCGGGAATGGATATAGAGGGCGACCTTCACGTCTGTCGGATTTCCAGCGCTGCTGCGATACTTGCATTCAATAGTGTAGTGTTCGTTCCCTTTAGCCGCAAGGATATCGACCTCATGCGAAACGCAGTAACCCTCGACAATCCTGTTGAGTTCGGCCGTATACCCATATGCAAGAAGCACACGGGCAAAGTACTTTTCGAAGGGATAGCCAGACGGTCCGAGCGCGGAAATTGCCCGCTTCAGCGAATATCTCATGCCGGATGCCCTGTTGTAACGGCGGAGCATCTTTTTTGCGAGCCGGTATATCTGTCTGGTGCGTGTGGAAGGGGATACCTGCTTTTCGATGTCCTCGGCAATGGCAAGGGCGACATCCTGAGGTGCTCCGGAGCGCACGAGCGAATCTGCCAGTTTCTGTACACTGAATTCCTCAGCACGGCCTGAGGCCTTGATAACTGATTTTGCCATTGGTTCATTGTACAATATTTTTGAAGCGACATGCTTCATGAAGGTGTTGTACATGAGCAGCGCGGAAATCTCATAACGGGGTACACTTTGTGCCGAGAGCGTTTTTGACTGCAAAAAAAGAGCATTCAGTGTAAGAATATAGTATGAAAACCGGAGCAGTTAAAGCATTAAAGATTTCACTGGCGGTGTTTGCTGCTGTCGTCCTGCTCGCGGCTGCAGCGTCATATGTCTATTACCGTGACATAAAGAAGACCTTTATACAGCAGGTATCAGGCAGGCTGTCTTCTTTTACCGGTCATCAGGTTGCTATCGGGGACATATCGATCGGCCTCTCAGGCAGCATCAGTATAGATGACATAAGAATGAAAAACCCTGAAGGGTTCCCTGAGGGTGATCTTGTTTCAGTGCAACGGGTATACCTGCATATAAAGTACCGTGAATTATTGCACGGCAGGTTTCATTTCGATGAGGTAGCTGTTCATTCACCCCGTCTTTCCCTGACAAAAAACAGTGAGGGGAAATTCAATATCTCTGACCGGATTATGCGATTGTTTTCAGGGAAGCCCGGCACTGATTATCAGGTCAATGAGGTCAGGATCATAAAGGGTCGTATTGATCTCAACAATGACGGCATGCTCAGACAGGAAAATATCTCTGCAGTCCTGCAGAACCTGTCCTCGAATCCGGAAACGAAGACCATAATACAGATTAAGACGGAATTCTCGGGAGGAAATCCCGTCACGATAAACGGCTGGGCATATCTGAAGGACAAACCAAGAAGATTCAACATTGCAGTATCAGCAGAGGATTTTCAGCTTTCAGCATTCCGGAGTATGGCCGAAAAATACAGGATCGATACTGAAAAAGCCGAGATGGATATCGGATTGCAGGCAGAGGGAGACGATGCGAAAGGTGTAAGGGTTTCAGGGAAAATCAG
>JBBIUL010000354.1:0-3378 GCA_037440265.1 Nitrospira sp.
GAGGAGGCTGACCAGAAGAGCGCCAGAAGCATAAGAATTGCGATGCCTGTTTCTCTCGTAGCCTTTATGATCGTCCGACTCATCTGTCCCCCCTCATTAATCAAAGTAAAATGTGTAGACCCTTTCTGCCTTCTCCGTAACGTTCTGTTTCATCTCAGTCTGTATTCCATCCCCATTGAAAATTCCCGGCGGGCGACAAGTCCGGTCTTCGTCTCTGTAACTTGTTTTACATTTTTCTTTAGTCATCATGTTAGTTTTTGTTTTTTGCTCTTTACTCGTTACGCGTCACTTGTTACTGTTTTTAATTAGTTTCTGTTGCGGAAGGCCATTTTCCGCTGCTATTTCTTCTCAACTGCTGCATCAACATTCTATTTTTTCTGGTCTGAACATCTGTCATTATCGATTTGCGCATTTTCCCATGTTCTCGCGCCGACTTTGAAAACACTTCTCCAGCGCGCCCACAAAATCGCTCAATTGTAAGGTCGTCTTCTTTACGTTCGCGCCAACATCACCAGATTATGACAGAAGACGGAGCACCCTACACTGGAGGCAAAATTCTTAAAGCCCTTAAAAAAGCACCTTCCAAGCTTGAAGGCGCGTTTTAAGACGGATATCGTTCCTTCTATCCCCGCTCGAAATCTCTGCCCGGCCTTGAACTCCTCTGTGCTTTCTCTATGATCTTCTTCCTCCGTGCGTCTGCCTTTCTTGCATATCGATACCGTCTCGATTTTCTTTTCGAGGCCCTCGAGCTGCTGCCGGCTCTCATAAAAGCCCTTGTCCCCGGCCAATACCTCAGGACCACATCTGAATACTTTTTTGTGCGCATTCAGACTCGCCTCTATAAGCTCCTTGTCGGCTTTTTGTGTGGGCATTGCTTCGTAATGAATGATAAATTTCTCCCCCGTCTCCGCCAACAGCACCTTGTGCCCAAACTCGATCGGCTTCCTCGCCTTGCCCCGCTTGATAAGCTCGGTATGCTCCTCAAATAGACTGTATACCTTCTCGCCGGAGGGCACTTGTTCTCCCATCAGCACCCGGCGCTCCGCCTGTCCTATTATCTTCCCTATTATTGGCAAATACTGCTTAAGCGCCTCAGCTGTCGCAACATCCAGTGCCTGTGACAACAGCCTCATCGCCACTTCGCCGACAGAGGCGGCCCACTTTACCCGCTCGATCAATTTCCTGTAGGTGTTCTTCAGCTTTCGCTGTATCCCCCTGTCTTTCTTGCCGCCGTTGCGGCTTATGAAAAGAGCCAGCTTCCTGACTTTCTTTGTGTGAAACCTGTGCGTCAATCCCACTGCCCTCATCTCATCGCAGGCCGCCCTCATCAACCGCGCCAGAGTCCTGTAACTGTCCCATAAAAGTGAAGAATCTGTCGGATGGTGTATGTTCGTCTCATACGCAGTCGTATCCAATCTCAGCTTATCTTCCGTGATCTTTCCCTCTTTCTTTGCGTATCCGCTCAGCGCCTCATTTATTTCCTTCCACGTCTCCTCAGATAACGCCGAATATGCCTTGCACAGAAAGGTGAAGTCCATCGTTGTCTTGTTCCCAAGCTTTACAAAATTCCGCAAAAAGTCGCTGTTCTCGATCATGACGACTGCGTCCCGGTAGCTTACCGCCTCTACAAACATCACAACTATCGAGCGCAGTATTTGTTCCGATGTATAGCCCCCTCTGCCATACTCCGATTTCGACAGAACTCTGCCAAAATCCTTATGCGCAATGTCCAATATCTTCGGACTCGCCTCCAGTATCAGGCCTATCCCTTCGTACTTCGCCCGATACTCCTGCACCACTTTCAACGTTGACTTCTTGCTGAAATCCAGGTATTCTTGTTCCAATTTTATCTTTCGCAAAGCCTGTTCCTTTCTTCTTGGTATTTAATGCTTACCAATTATAAAGGTTCAGGCTTTTCTTTCCTATAGAATTCTTCCGCAACAGAAACTAGTTACGGTGGCATATGTCTGAAAAAGACAGAAAGCAGAAAACAGCAAAAAAACTGGGCGAACTGCTGCTTGAGTCTGGGTATATTGATGAGATCCAGCTTGCCGTTGCACTCGGCAAACAGAAGGAATATGGATTAAAACTCGGCTCGCAGCTGCTGAAGCTTGGCTTTGTTGCAGAACGCGATCTGGCTGCGATTCTGAGGGAACAGCTCGGCATACAGTGGATATCGTTGTTTGACAGGGAGATCCCGCGAGAGGTGCTTGCTGTTGTCCCTGCTGAAGTGGCGTTAAAATATACGGTCATGCCCGTTGCATACGACAAAAAGACCATAACACTTGCTACCACAAACCCCAATGATCTGGAAACCATGGACAGCCTTGCCTTTAAACTGGGAAAGAAAATCAAACCGCTCATGGCGCTTGAGTTTGACATAGAAAAGGCTATCATTACCCACTACAAGGTGAAAGAAGAGGATTTTCCGGTAGTGCTTAAAGAAAGGTACAGCCGGAGATCAAAAGCAACTATTCCCAATATTGACATGGATATTACGCCGCGCGGTGAGACAACCATAAAGCCGGCTGAATTCCAAGGGTTCCATGAAAAAAACCTGAACATGGAGCAAACCCTTCCAAGTAAGATGGCTGTTTCTGAGTCTGCGTCAAATCTGCAGGCTAATATGAACCTGCAGCAGGCTCTGATAAATCTGCTTGTCAGAAAAAAACTGATCTCCAAGGCCGAACTTTTTGACGAGCTGATGATGGAACAGAAAAAAGGTGAGGGTTAAATGGCGAAAAGCTGTATTGATGCTGAAAATGTCTTTCTAAGTTTTAACTGCAGTTCCATGCGGTCTCTATCAAGGGATTAATTTAACTTAGATTAGTTTTGCCGGCTTATATCATCTATCAATTGCCTGATTTTGACTTTCAATTTCTCATCCAGGTCTATGAACATCAGCCCCAGTCCGATCCCTTCATGTGAGTGCTTTACCCTGCACATGACTTCTATGGTTTTACCTTTGGAAAGGATACAAGCTCTTACAGCAGACCGGGGGCTGAGGGATTGGTCAGTATATACATAAAGACCGCCTTCGCATATGTCAAATGCCTTGCAGCGGACAGACTCATTGATGACGATCTCAAGATTGCAGTGCACCCTGTCTTTTTTTCTGGTGTTCTTCACTAATGTTCAAATCCGGATATTAATATATTTATATTTTATATGAAAAAACCTGCTGAAGTATAACAGATTTTTCTCCTGTCAACCAAGATCATTGTCGTCCTGATCAATTTACCTTGATTCCCTGATAAGGAATGAGTGCGCCTGAGAGTGTGCGAGGTCGGAGGGGTGGGAGTCCCCTTCAGGCATACGCTCTCCGGCCTGTAACCGAACGTAACTGCGTCACCGCAAGGTGGGGTGGGGAGTGACGGG
>JBBIUL010000355.1:0-12577 GCA_037440265.1 Nitrospira sp.
CTGTATGCTGCGGGTGCTTTTGATTTTTCTACCGGCCTCAGGCTGGTTCAGAAACGTGGTGCACTGATGAACGCTGCTGCCGGTGGCGGTATGGCGGCCATATTGGGCATGGACGGTGATGCTGTTGCTGCTGCGCTTGCCGATCTCGGTGCTGACAGTATTGATGTGGCAAACTTCAACTCCCCGGGTCAAACGGTAATCTCAGGTCTCAAAGCAGACATCGAGACATTTGCACCTCAGCTTAAAGAAAAAGGAGCCAAACGGGTGGTTATACTCCCAGTCAGCGGGGCCTTTCATAGCCGTTACATGAAACCGGCAGCAGAAGAATTTAATTCATTTCTTTCAGGATTCAGCTTCGGCAGTTTGAAAATTACATGCATTGCCAATTGCAATGCTCAGCCATACGCAGATGACTCGATTGCACAGAATCTTGTTAAACAGATATATAGCAGTGTGCTGTGGATTAATACGATCAAAGGACTGTATGAGCAGGGTGCAGATACCTTCGTGGAAGTTGGTCCGGGAACTGTTTTAAGCGGCCTGATACGACAGATTACGCGTTAAACAAAGGCTGGCATAGTAACCGGAGCGGGGCAGGGGATACTCTCTGCTGATTATTGCTTCTCAGAGATTTTCATCAAAGCATCGCTACAAGGAAATATAGTGCAAATAATTGCATGCATATAAATGCTCAAACTGCAATTAATTGCGGTTGGCAATGTGTATTGTCTATATGTATCTATTTTTCTAAAAGAAAAACTATCTGTTTTATCAATAAAAAATCTATCTTAACAATTCAGAATATATACTCTTTTCACAAAGCAGTGTTCGGCATATATATTGCTAAATAAACTGAAACGCTGATTTCAGCTGAAAGTCTAAAGTTACTGAAACGTGCTTCTGCTGGCAACTGCCTTTCCGGAAAGCACGAAGAGAACGGGTACCAGAGAAATCTATTTGATATGCCGTTAAATATCAGTTAAACTTCTACATGTTTTCAAATACGGGCATTTTTGCGGGTATTCGTTCCAGTTCAGCTACCCCTTTGGAGGTGTGATAAGTGTTTTTTTAGGGGAGACAGGGGGAGCGCGTTTGCTGTTTTGATCAAGATATATAGGTGGAGAGAACCCAATCAATAACATATAAAAAGGGGAGGTTTGATGGGTACCTATGACGAAGTCTTCAAAAAGAGCATTACAGACCCCAATGGTTTCTGGGGTGAGGCAGCCGGGAATATTGACTGGTATAAGAAATGGGATAAAGTCCTTGATGATTCGAACAAGCCGTTTTACCGCTGGTTCAGCGGCGGCGAATTGAACACCTGCTACAATGCCGTAGACCGTCACGTGAAAAATGGCAGGGGTGACCAGGCAGCAATTATCTATGACAGCCCTGTGACGAACACTATACAGAAGCTCACGTATAAAGAGCTTCTCGGTCACGTCTCAAAGTTTGCTGGTGTCCTGAGAAAACTTGGCGTTTCAAAAGGCGATACAGTCATCATTTATATGCCGATGGTCCCTCAGGCTGCTGTTGCGATGCTTGCCTGCGCCCGTCTTGGCGCCATTCATTCAGTCGTATTCGGAGGTTTTGCCCCCCATGAACTTGCGATCAGGATCGATGACGCAAAACCGAAGGTCATCGTCACTGCATCAGGGGCAATAGAAGGCAAGAAGACCCTTGAGTACAAGCCGATGGTCAACAAGGCTATTGAGCTTGCAAAGCACAAGCCCGGAAAATGTGTTGTGTACCAAAGGGCTTTTGTAAAGGCGGAGATGATGGAAGATCGTGACTATGACTGGGACGAAATGATGTCAAAGGCCGAACCTGTTGAATGCGTTCCTGTACAAGCTACGGATCCCCTCTATGTCCTTTACACTTCGGGCACAACGGGTACGCCGAAGGGAATCGTAAGAGACAATGGCGGATATGCTGTTGCGCTGCGCTGGAGTTTTGAGCATATCTACGATACAAAGCCGGGAGAGGTCTACTGGTCTGCATCCGACGTAGGATGGGTCGTCGGGCACTCCTACATAATCTATGGCCCATTGCTTACGGGCTGCACTACAGTTATCTTTGAAGGGAAGCCGGTCGGCACCCCGGATCCCGGGGCATTCTGGAGGGTCATATCCGAACACGGGGTAAAGGTGCTTTTTACCGCGCCGACTGCCTTCCGCGCGATAAAGAGAGATGATCCGAAGGGAGAGTATCTGAAGAAGTATGACCTTTCAGGATTTCGATACCTCTTTCTTGCGGGGGAACGGCTTGACCCTGACACGTATCACTGGGCGAGCAGGCTGTTGGATAAACCTGTCATCGACCACTGGTGGCAGACAGAAACCGGCTGGCCCATAACCGCTAACTGTATGGGAATAGAGGCCTTCCCTGTCAAACCGGGGTCATCAACCAAACCCGTTCCGGGGTATGATGTGCAGATTCTGGACAATAACGGCAATCCTGTAGATGCAAGCACGGAAGGGCTTGTTGCAGTCAAACTTCCCCTTCCCCCGGGAACACTTCCCACTCTCTGGAATGCGGATCAGAGATTCCTTGAGTCCTACATCAAGCCATTGCCGGGCTATTACTTTACCAGCGACGGCGGGTATATTGATGAAGACGGCTATGTCTTTATCATGGGCCGCGTTGATGATGTCATCAACGTTGCGGGACATCGATTATCTACAGGAGAAATGGAAGAGATCGTTGCCACGCACAAGGATGTCGCTGAGTGCGCCGTGTTCGGTGTCGAAGACGGATTGAAAGGTCAGGTGCCGATAGGCCTTGTCGTGTTGAAGGCCGGGGTAGAGAGGGATGAGAAGGAAGTCCAGCAGGAACTCGTCGCCATGATCAGGGAGAAGATCGGGGCAATTGCCTGCTTTAAACAGGCTGCTGTTGTCACACGGCTGCCAAAAACACGCTCTGGTAAAATTCTGAGGGGTACTATGAGTAAGATCGCTGACGCTAAGACGTACTCGGTGCCCTCGACGATTGACGACCCGGTCATTCTCAGCGAGATCGAAGAGGCTGTAAAGAAAATAGGATACGGGAAGAAGGCGGCTACATGAAAATCCATGAATATCAGGCCAAGGAGATATTCCGGAATCATCATATTCCGGTGCCTGAGGGATATGTTGCCACAACCCCTGATGATGCCGCTGTCCTGGCCGGAAAGCTTGGCGGCTTCCCTGTTGTCGTGAAGGCACAAATTCATGCAGGCGGCCGCGGCAAGGGCGGCGGTGTAAAAATTGCCAGGAGCCTCGATGAGGCAAAAGAAGCAGCCGAGGCAATTTTCGGCAAGCCGCTGGTGACGCCACAGACAGGACCGATGGGAAAGACAGTCAGAAAAGTTTTGGTAGAAGAGGGGCTTGATATCGACCGGGAGCTTTATCTTTCGATCATCCCGGACCGGGCTACGGCAAAGATCATGATTATAGCGAGCCTTGCCGGGGGAATGGATATCGAAGAAGTTGCTGCAGAGTCACCTGAAAAGATAATCAGGGTGCTCATCAATCCGCTCACCGGAATCGAGCCGCGTCATAGCAGAGAAATCGCAGCGGGACTCAATCTTCACGATTCGCACGCAGAAAGTTTTTCCGTGCTGACCGAAAACCTGTACAAACTTTTCATCGATACCGACTGTTCGCTGCTTGAAATCAATCCGCTGGTGATTACTTCACGGGAGACTTTTGTTGCGTTGGATGCAAAAATGGAAATCGATGATAATGCCCTGTTCCGCCATAAGGATATTCTGAAATTCAGGGATCCCGATGAAGAGGACCCGCTGGAAGTCGAGGCGTCGAAATACAACCTCAATTACATTAACCTCGACGGAAACGTCGGCAATATGGTCAACGGCGCGGGGCTTGCCATGGCAACCATGGATCTCATCATGAGCGCCGGAGCGCGGCCTGCAAATTTCCTCGATGTGGGCGGCGGGGCCGATGCCCAAATGGTAGAAAACGGTTTCCGTATTATCTTAAACGACAGTAATGTCAAAGCGGTTCTGATCAATATTTTCGGCGGGATTCTCCGGTGCGACGTCCTTGCCGAAGGGGTGGTTCAGTCAGCCAGGAAGACAGGAATAAAGGTGCCCGTTGTGATCCGGCTGCAGGGGACCAATGTCGAAAAGGGGAGGGAGATTCTTGCTGCCTCGGGTCTGAATCTCATTACGGCAGAGGATCTGAGCGACGCAGCAGGAAAAATTGCGGAGATTGTCGCAAAATAACGAGATTCTTAAAGAAAGCGCAATAGGAGATCATGGCAATATTTGTAGATAAAGACATTAAACTTCTTGTCCAGGGAATTACGGGCAGGGAAGGCCAGTTCCACACGCGGCAGTGTATTCAATACGGCACAAAGGTCGTAGCCGGTGTGACCCCCGGAAAGGGCGGACAGACCATGGACGGTGTCCCGGTGTTTAACTCGGTCCGGGAGGCTGTGGGCGAAACCGGGGCAAACTGCAGCATAATATTTGTTCCGCCTGCATTTGCGGCAGCCGCAATCAAAGAAGCGATTGACGGGGATGTTGATATCATCGTCGCGATCACCGAGGGCATTCCGGTGCTCGATATGATGCGAATTAAAAATTATCTGAATGGTAAAAAATCAAGGCTCATCGGGCCGAATTGCCCGGGAATCATAACGCCCGGCCAGTGCAAGATCGGCATCATGCCCGGCTTCATCCACAAGGCCGGTGGGCCCATAGGAGTTGTGTCACGCTCCGGCACCCTTACCTATGAGGTGGTATATCAGCTGACATCCAAGGGAATCGGCCAGACAACCTGTCTTGGCATCGGGGGCGACCCGGTAACGGGGACAAGCTTCATCGATTGCCTTAAGGCCTTTGAAGAAGATCCGGAGACAAAGGGAATCGTACTTGTCGGTGAAATCGGCGGCTCTGCAGAGGAGGAGGCTGCTGAATATATCAGGGAAAACGTCAGCAAACCCGTGGTCGGATTTGTTGCCGGATTAAGCGCTCCACCCGGAAGACGTATGGGACATGCAGGTGCTATTGTCAGCGGCGGCAGCGGCACCGCACAGTCAAAGATTGCCGTTATGAAGGAGGCAGGTATTCATGTATGTGATAATCTCGGCAGGTTCGGTGATTTCTGTGCCGGCGTCTTTTGATTTGCTGCAAGGTGATTTTTTGAGAGGGATATCAAATGCCTGAACAGAAGAAAACATATCGGGTATTGATCGGAAAACCGGGTCTTGACGGTCACGACCGGGGCGCCAAGTTCCTTGCACGAGCACTTCGTGATGCAGGGTTCGAGGTGGTCTATACCGGTATTCGAAGAACTCCTGAGGAGATTGCTGCAGCTGCTGTTCAGGAAGATGTTTCAGCTGTCGGATTATCATTACTGTCCGGCGCGCATCTGAGCCTGTTCCCTGCTGTGGTTCAGGCGCTCAGGAATGCCGGGGCAGGAGATATTCCCGTGCTGGGCGGCGGCATCATTCCTGATGAAGATATTGCCCTGCTCAAAGATGCCGGGATCAGCGAGGTGTACACGCCGGGGACACCAGTGGATAAAATCATTGCTGCTTTCCGCAGCGCCTGTGAAACACAGGAGTCCCGCAGGACCTGATTGAAAGGAGCGAAGGAGCATTTCCGCTTATGAAGAGCGAACAGATACTTAAAGCCATGAGAGAACGTGACCCGAGGGGAATTGCCCGCGCCATATCGCTTATTGAAGAAAACGATCCAATGGCAGATGAAATACTCTTATCGCTTGATGATTCACTTATTGATCAGGCGATGGTTCTGGGGATAACGGGTCCTCCCGGGGCCGGGAAATCTACATTAACCGACCGGGTTATAGCGCATTACCGATCCCGGGGGAAAAGAGTCGGTGTTATTGCAGTAGATCCGTCTTCGCCTATTTCAGGTGGTGCCATCCTCGGTGACCGGGTCCGGATGATGGGGCATGCCCTGGATAAGGATGTGGTTGTCCGTTCAATGGCAACGAGAGGAAGGCTGGGAGGATTGTGTGCAGCAGCGGGGAGTACAATGAGGATACTTGCCGGCAGCGGATGCTCTGTCATTATTATCGAAACCGTTGGGGTCGGGCAGTCGGAAATGGATATTATCAGGATCGCTGACATCACGGCCCTCGTACTCGCCCCTGGTCTGGGTGATGATATACAGGCAATGAAAGCAGGACTGCTGGAGGTTGCCGACATTTTGATTGTAAATAAAGCCGACTGCCCGGGAGCAGAAACCCTTGCCCTCGATATGGAGTCCATTGCCCGCGAGGGCGGAGGGAGTGAAAAAAACGCGCCGAGAGTCTGCATGACCGTGGCGTCGGAAGGCACAGGGATTGACGATCTGGTAGCAGCAATCGAGGCGGTTGACGCATCACACCGCGAGAGCGGCGAACGCCGGACTCGCCGTGAAAAGGCATATGACCTGGAAGTGCTGGAATGGGTCCTTGAGCTGGTAAAGCCTTCGCTGGTTGAGAAGATCAATACATGGAATCACGATCGCAAAGGGGCCCCGCGCCTGCAGGCCGCAAAGCTGCTCGCACAGGACTGCCTGAAGATGTCTGAATGATATGCACGGGAAGGAGACAGTTGTTTTTTATATTTTATCGTACCCTGGATTTATTTGATATTCGATGATTTCAAAATGTTTTGCATAGATTTGATAAAGGATACTGGTGATGGGAAAACATCCTGAATACAAAGACTGGGAAGAAAAAGAGCTGGCCTCAAGCCTTCGCCGTTTTCCGGAGAGGAAGAAAAAGTTTACGAATCATGGCGGAGATGAAATTGCACGACTTGCAGTACCGGATCAGATCGATGAACGATATCTTGAAAAAATCGGCTTTTCCGGGCGATTTCCGTATACCCGTGGGGTGCAGCCCACCATGTACCGCGGGCGGTTCTGGACGATGCGCCAGTATGCCGGTTTCTCGACCGCAGCAGAGACGAACCGGCGGAATCGGTACCTGCTCGGGCAGGGGACAACCGGGCTTTCGATCGCTTTTGATCTGCCGACTCAGATCGGCTACGACTCCGACCACCCGATGGCTGCAGGAGAAGTCGGAAAGGTAGGGGTTGCAATCGATTCCCTCGCGGACATGGAACTCCTCTTCGACGAAATCCCTCTGGATAAAGTCTCTACCTCAATGACTATCAATGCACCGGCTGCCATACTGCTTGCAATGTATGTTGCGGTAGGAGAAAAGCAGGGGGTGCCGATCAGCAAACTCAATGGAACGATCCAGAACGACATCCTCAAGGAATACGTTGCCCGCGGAACCTATATCTTTCCGCCCAAGCCGAGCCTGCGGCTGATCACCGATATCTTCAAATGGTGCACCGAGCATACACCTGCATTCAATACCATATCGATATCCGGATATCATATCCGTGAGGCCGGCTCTACGGCTGTCCAGGAGGTTGCCTTTACCCTGGCCAATGGTATCACCTATGTGCAGGCTGCACTCGATGCCGGACTTGAGCTCGATAATTTTGCCCCGCGGCTTTCGTTCTTCTTCAATGCCTCCTCCGACCTTCTGGAAGAGGTGGCCAAGTTCCGTGCCGCACGAAGGATGTGGGCCCGGATCATGAAAGAGCGCTTCAGGGCCGTGAAACCGGCAAGCCAGATGCTGCGCTTCCACACCCAGACGGCGGGCTACACGCTCACCGCCCAGCAGATCGACAATAATATTGTGCGGGTAGCGCTCCAGGCCCTTTCAGCAGTCCTTGGCGGCACTCAATCATTGCATACCAACTCCCGGGATGAAGCACTCGCCCTCCCGACCGAGGAGTCGGTGAGGACGGCACTGCGAACGCAGCAGGTGATCGCATATGAATCCGGGGTCACCAATACTGTCGACCCATTTGCCGGTTCGTATTTTATTGAGGAACTCACTGACCGCATCGAGGCCCAGGCATCTGAACTCATCGCAAAAATCGACAGGGCTGGCGGCGTAGTGGCTGCTATTGAAGACGGTTTTATTCAGCGCCAGATCGAAAACAGCTCCTATGAATACCAGCAGGAGATTGAAAAGGGTGAGCGCATCATCGTCGGGGTGAATGAATTCACGATCGACGAGCAGGCAAAGCCTCCGCTGTTGCGCGTCAACCCTGAGGTCGAGAATGCCCAACTCCGGGCTTTGAAAGAACTGCGTCAGAGGCGTGACAACAGGAAGGTCGAGGATGCGCTTGCCCGCCTGTCGGCATGTGCAAGAAGTTCGTCGAACCTCATGCCCGGGATCCTTGAAGCAGTTAATACGTATGCCACACTTGGCGAGATATGTCAGGTCCTGCGGGACGTGTTCGGAGAGTACCGGGAATGAGGAAAATGGCTGCCCGGAGTATGGCGATGAATACAGGAACGGGGGTGACCCATGATACAAAAGATTGATCATCTCGGGATTGCGGTCAGGTCTATTGAGACGGCCCGTAAATTCTATGAAGAGGTGCTGGGGCTTGTCTGCGAAAAGGAAGAGGTCGTTGCCTCGCAGAAGGTGCGCACCGCGTTTTTCACGGTGGGAGATATCCATATCGAGCTTCTGGAGCCTACCGCTGAAGACAGCCCAATTGCCGGATTTCTGGAAAAGAAGGGAGAAGGTTTTCATCACATTGCGTATCAGACCGATGACATTGACGGACAGCTGGCAAGGGCCAGGGAACAGGGATGCAAGCTGATCAATGAGAGCCCGGTTCAGGGCGCAGGCGGCAAACAGGTTGCTTTTTTGCATCCCAAAAGCACATTCGGTGTGCTCACCGAGTTTTGTAAAAAAGATATTTCCGGGGAGGTGTGATCGTGCAACAGGCTGGCGAGGATAATCTCAGAAAACTTGAATCCATGAAAGAGGAGGCATTTCTCGGCGGAGGGATAAAAAGAATCGAAACCCAGCACCGCAAGGGAAAGCTCACGGCGCGGGAACGCATTGACCTGCTCCTTGATGAAGGTTCGTTTGAAGAATTTGATCTGCTTATGACCGGAAGAGCAGGCCGTAGTATTGATATCGGAGAGTTCCCCGGCGACGGGGTGATTACGGGGCATGGCACGATTGACGGCCGGGAGGTGTTTGTCTTCAGCCAGGATTTCACTATTGTAGGCGGGGCGCTCGGAGAGGCCCATGCCCAGAAGATATGCAAGGTCATGGACCACGCGGTACGGGTCGGAGCGCCGATCATCGGTCTGAACGATTCCGGCGGCGCACGCATCCAGGAGGGGGTTGAATCACTGGCAGCGTATGGAGAGATCTTCCATCGGAATGTACAGGCGAGCGGGGTGGTGCCCCAGATATCCTGCGTCATGGGCCCATGCGCCGGCGGTGCAGTTTACAGCCCGGCTATTACTGATTTCACCTTCATGGTCGAAAATACTTCATACATGTTTGTCACGGGGCCGAACGTGGTAAAGACTGTTACCCATCAGGATATTACGGCAGAAGATCTGGGTGGGGCCATGGTGCACAGCAAAAAAAGCGGTGTAGCCCATTTCATTTTGCCCAATGACATACTCTGCCTCCGGGAGGTGAGGAGGCTGATCAATTATTTGCCTTCAAACAACCGTCAGCAGGCGCCGATCCTTGACCTGAGGGACCCGGCAGGGCGAACGGACCCGGCCCTGGATTATCTCGTTCCGGCCAATCCGAATCAGTCGTATGACATGAAGATACTCATTACCAGTATTTTGGATGGAGCGGAATTTCTGGAGATCCATCCCCATTTTGCCAGAAATATCATTGTGGGCTTTGGTCGTCTCGGCGGGCAGACGATCGGTCTCATCGCCAACCAGCCTGCGGTGCTTGCAGGCGTGCTCGATGTCCAGTCTTCCGAAAAGGCCGCCCGGTTCGTCCGCTTCTGCGATGCATTCAATATCCCTCTTGTCTGCCTTGTCGATGTCCCGGGTTTCATGCCGGGGCCGGAGCAGGAGCACGGAGGAATCATCAGACATGGTGCAAAACTGCTCTATGCCTTTTCTGAGGCGACTGTCCCCCGGATTACGGTGATCATCCGAAAGGCATACGGAGGTGCTTACGATGTCATGAATTCGAAGCATATCGGCTGCGATATGAATTTTGCCTGGCCTGCGGCCGAGATCGCCGTGCTCGGCCCCAAGGGGGCTGCGCAGATCATTTACCGCAAGGAGATAGAGGAGGCTGCCGACCCTGAGGAAATGCTCGCGCGAAAGACGGAAGAATACCGGATAACGTATGCCAATCCCTTTATGGCTGCCAAAAGAGGATTTATCGACGATGTCATAAATCCGCGTGATACGAGGCACCGGTTGATCCGGAGCCTCCAGTTTCTCGAGAACAAAAGGACAATCCGTCCGAAGCGGAAGCACGGGAACATTCCCTTGTGAGGCGGACGATGCGATCCTTCATGAAAATACAATCACAAGAGAGGTAAGGGGACACCATGTTTGAGAAAATCCTTATCGCCAACCGTGGCGAAATAGCGATCCGTATTATCCGGACATGCAGGAAGCTGAAGGTAAAAACTGTTGCCGTGTATTCGGACATCGACGCGCGGTCACTCCACGTCCGCGAAGCAGACGAGGCGGTGCATATCGGGCCGTCGCCTTCCACGTCATCATATCTTGTGCATGAAAAGATCATCAGCGCGGCTGTTGCGCAGGGGTGTCAGGCCATTCATCCAGGGTATGGCTTTCTCTCGGAGAACGCAGCGTTTGCCGGAGCTGTTGCCGCGGCAGGTATGACGTTTGTCGGTCCTTCTTCGGGTGTGATCGCAGCCCTGGGAGACAAGATATCCGCCAAGAATATCGCGATGAAGGCCGGGGTTCCCGTGGTGCTTGGGCACAACATGCCGGTTGTTGACCTGCAAGAGATCAGGGCCCTTGCCGCTGAAATCGGGTATCCTATTCTGCTCAAGCCTGCCGCCGGAGGCGGCGGCCGGGGCATGCGGATGGTCGCCACTCCTCACGAACTTGAATCCGCACTTAAATCAGCGCAGGAGGAGACCCGCAAGGCCTTCGGAGACAACAGGATCTTCCTCGAGCGGTTTATCATCAATCCCCGCCATATCGAAATCCAGATCATCGCCGACCAGCATGGAAACGTCGTTTCACTTGGAGAGCGGGAATGTTCGATTCAGCGGCGCTACCAGAAGGTGATCGAGGAGGCGCCCTCTCTCGCGGTTGATGAGGCACTCAGGGCACGTATGGGTGAAATGGCTTGTGCCCTGGCCCGGGAGGCAGGGTATGCGAATGCAGGGACCGTCGAATTCATCCTGGATCACCACAGAAACTTCTTCTTCATGGAGATGAATACGCGGCTTCAGGTCGAGCATCCGGTCACCGAGATGGTTACCGGCCTGGATCTCGTCGAACTGCAGCTCAGGGTGGCTGCAGGCGAACCCCTGCCGGTCACCCAGAAGGACATTGCGATCAGGGGCTGGTCCATTGAGGCCAGGATCTGCGCAGAGGATTCGGCGAGGAATTTTCTCCCCTCTACCGGACTGATTACACGCTACTCGAACCTCTGGGGCAGGAACATCAGGCTGGACAGCGGTGTTGAGGCCGGCAGTTTCGTAAGCGTATATTACGACTCGCTTCTTTCGAAGGCGATCAGCTGGGGTGAGACGAGGGAAGATGCACGGAAGACCCTGATCAATGCGCTGAACCGCTACCATGTCGAGGGTTTGACGACCAATCTGGACTTTGCCAATTCTATTCTCAATCACCCCGCCTTTGTCAGCGGCGAGCTTTCGACCGGGTTCATTGATGAATACTACGAGGGTGGCGAAGCAAAGATCGAACCGCCGATGGACCAGCTTGAAGCGATGGTCATTGCTGCAACCGTTGTGTACCACAACCGAAAAAACCTGGTCCGTGAATCGCTGAAGCCGATGGCTGCAAAGGTCGGACTGTCTCACAAGACGGCCCAGGAGCACCGTTATGTGGTCAAGGGTCACAAGAATATCTTCGAAGTCGAATTGAATGGACAGCTCTCGTCTCCGAACTGGAGGGTAAGGATAAACGGGAAGGATCATGCCGTAATTGCACCGGCATTCGAATTCTACCGCCGCAGGTTGAAACTGTCGATCGACGGCGTCAGCCAATATTTCAGGCTCCAGTACCGGCAGAATTTCATCTGGTGTGCCTATTGCGGCATCTCCCGCATTCTCGAAATCTATACCCCCCGGGAGTGGGAACTGGCACAGTATATGCCGAAGGAGGTAAAAGACGCCCAGGCGAATCAGCTTCTCTCACCGCTGCCGGGCATGGTGGTCAACATCATGGTCAAGAAAGGCGATCGTGTTTACCGGGGCCAGGACCTTGTGGTGATCGAATCGATGAAGATGGAGTGCGGCGTATCCTCTCCCTGTGACGGGGTGGTGGAGAATGTGACCGCAGCGATCGGAAAGGCGGTTGAAACCGACGAAGTCCTCATTACTTTTACAACCTGATCGATCTTTCAATCAATTATAAGCGTAATTACTTGTCCATGATCCCTGCCGATTGACAGGATTTTCCCGGACACTGATCCGCTGCTCCGGGAAAATCCTTCAAGAACCGTGTCTGAACCCGAATAAATCTTTTCATGGAAGACGTTCAGGCAGAGGACTTTATTTTCCCCTTTTTTTTTGTGCC
>JBBIUL010000356.1:0-2056 GCA_037440265.1 Nitrospira sp.
CTGCCGGCCTTATGTCGCAGGGCACTATGTACGGAGACCACTGCTCACTGATGCGCCAGGCAGAACTTTTCTTCCAGAATACAAGACCTGTCTTTCTCGTGCACCGCCTTGACCGTGAGGCTTCCGGCCTTATGCTTCTGGCGCACAGCAAAGATGCTGCCGCAAAACTTTCGGAACTCTTCAGAAAAAATCTCATCAGGAAAGAGTACCGCGCTGAGGTGCTCGGGAATCTGCTGTTCAAAAATCATTGTGACACAATTGATTTCCCGCTCGACGGCAAGGACGCATGCACCGAATATACTGTTGCATCATACATTCCTGCTAAAAATACCTCGATTGTAACCATTATTATAAAAACAGGACGGCTTCACCAGATAAGACGGCATTTTGATATGATCGGATTCCCTGTGATGGGAGATCCGAAATACGGAAAAGGCAACAAAAATTCTGAAGGCATGAAACTAACAGCATCTCTATTGGGGTTCACCTGTCCCTTCAGCAGACAGGAAGTTGAGTTCAGACTGCCGGAAGAATTCATGTCCTTCTAACGAAACACTAAATTGCCAACTGCCAAAGATAAGTTCAAATATTAATTTCTTAAGGATGCTTTTATGGCCCAATTTCAAAAAGTACCATCAAACGAAGAAAGGCGGAATAGTGAATAAACACAATAACGACACCTCAACATTAAAGATTCCAATACAGATTGAACAGGATGTCTAAGCGTGCACTTGAGCTCAATAATCATCATAATGAGGCATGCCGATTCAAAAATTATGTCGATTTATTGTGTTTAAGAAACATTCCGGCTTTCATATTTTTATGATAGTTTTAATTATTTAGCAGAATTATCAGCCGTCTTTTTTTTTCCACTCCAGGGGGCAAACTTCAGCAACAGCAGCATTCCGGGTATTGCTATGAGTGTACAGGAGATGAAGAAGTTCTCCCATCCAATATTCTTGGCAAGGAAGCCGGTCGGCGCAGAGGCTATCACCCGTGGAACGCCCATAAGGCTGCTCAGAAGTGCATATTGAGTTGCAGTAAACCTTTTGTTCGTAATGCTGGCCATGAAGGCCGCATATGCCGCGGTCCCCATCCCGCTGCTGAGGTTTTCAAAGGCAATAACCCCGGATAGAACCGGTACGCTGTGGCCTATCCGCGCCAGCACAGCAAAACCTGCTGTTGAAAGTGCCTGAAGAAACCCGAATACCCAGAGGGCGCGGTTTATGCCAAGCTTTATCATGATAACCCCGCCGGCAAGGCTCCCGATAATAGTCGCCCAGAAACCGAAGAGTTTCACTACAGTCCCGATCTCTGTCTTCGTGAAACCGATATCGAGATAGAAGGGAGTAGTTATGGCACTGGCCATAGTATCCCCGAGTTTGTACAGCAATATGAAGGCAAGTATTACTACCGCCCCGTTTCGTGAAAAATATTCCTTAAGGGGCTCGAACACTGCATCCCGCATAGTCTTTGGAGTCCCTGCTGCAGTCGCCGGCTCAGGAGTCATGAGAGTGGTTACAACCCCGGGCAGAATACAGGCAGCCATGACCAGATAAACAGCTTTGAAGGTCATAAAGTCCGCCATTATCAGGCCGCCTCCTGAAGCAAGGAGCATACCGACTCGGTAGCCGTTGATGTACAGTGACGAACCAAGCCCCAGTTCCTCGTCGGACAGGTCTTCGCGTCTGTATGCATCCACAACAATATCCTGGGAGGCGCTGAAAAAGGTAACGAGGAATGCTGCAACTGCCAGCATCCACGGGTTATATGTCGGCTCGGCAAATCCGAGAAATGATATCGAAAACATCAGGCTGATCTGTGCAACAAGAAGCCACCCTCTTCTCCTTCCAAGGAACGGAAGCGTGAAACGGTCCAGCACCGGAGCCCACAGAAACTTTACGGTGTAGGGGATTCCGACGAGTGCCATCATCCCGATAAGAGTGAGGTCTATCCCTTCCTCCTTCATCCAGGCCTGAAGGAGCGTGCTTGTAAGCAGGAGCGGCAGGCCGCAGGAGAATCCCATTAGCAGGGAAACAACCATGCGCCTGCTCAG
>JBBIUL010000357.1:0-2307 GCA_037440265.1 Nitrospira sp.
CGATACCTGAGATCAAAGAAAAAAAACCGCGGTGTTTCCGTCAATACCGCCATCTCGATCGGCGGGGTTGCGGTCGGCGTGATGGCCCTCCTCGTTGTCCTCTCGGTGATGAGCGGGTTCCACCTCGATCTCCAGAAAAAGATTCTCGGCGCGAATGCCCATATCATTATCCGCGACTATAAAGGCACCATGGCAGGATACGCCGATGCAGCAGCCAAACTCGAAGGAGAAAAGAATATTGTATCCTATGCCCCTTTTGTCCTTGGACAGGTAATGGTTTCTTACGGAAACAGGTCGCACGGGGTCATTATCAGGGGGATCGACCCTGAAACAGAGTCGAAGACTACCGAAATTCTCTCGCATATCAAGGACGGAAACTTCAGCGACCTGTCGGTGGAAAGCGATGTCCCCGGCATCATCCTCGGGAAAGAGCTTTCTGCCAACATCGGCGCGTTCCGCGGTGACACGGTCAATGTGCTTTCTCCCATAGGTGAAATCGGGCCGATGGGCATGCTCCCGAAGGTCAGGCAGTTTAAAGTCGTTGCTGTTTTCGAGATCGGCATGTATGAGTATGATTCAAACCTCGTCCTTGCCCACATAAAGCCGGTACAGGAGTTCTTTGGCATGAAGGATGACGTGACCGGCATTGAATTACGGCTCAATGATATCTACAAGGCCCCTGATGTAAAAAAGCATCTCGAAGAAAAACTCGGGTTCCCGTACTATGTCATGGACTGGATGACCATGAACAAGAACATTTTTTCGGCCCTGAAGCTCGAGAAGTTCGCCATGTTCGTAATCCTCGTGCTCATTGTGCTTGTCGCCTCATTCAATATCGTCAGCAACCTGATCATGAACGTGATGGAGAAGAGCAGGGAGATCGCCATATTAAAGGCAATAGGGGCAACAAACCGGGGGATCATGACCGTCTTCATGATACAGGGTCTCCTCATCGGACTCATTGGGACCGGCCTTGGGATAGCAGGAGGCTATGTGCTCGGAACAGTCCTCAACAATTATCAGATCATAAAGCTGCCCGCAGATGTTTATTACCTCAGCCATCTCCCGGTCAAGATGAAACTCTTTGATTTCACCGTTGTCTCTGTCTCGGCAATCCTGATCAGCTTCATTGCAACGATATACCCTGCCTGGCAGGCTGCAAAGCTGGACCCGGTCGAGCCGCTGAGGTATGAATAGATGACAAGACTTCTTGAGGGCATTGACATCAGGAAATCCTTCAGGACACAGGCAGGAGAACTACATGTCCTGAAAGGCATCACCCTGTCAATAGATAGAGGAGAGATCATCGGGATCATCGGCGCCTCAGGCGCCGGCAAGAGCACGCTTCTGCATATCCTAGGCGCGCTCGACAAACCGACTTCAGGACAGATACTCTTCAGCGGGGAGGATGTCTCTGCAATGGACGAACAAAAGCTTGCCCGCTTCAGGAATACAAGCATCGGCTTTGTGTTCCAGTTCCATCATCTGCTCCCTGAATTTACCTCGATCGAGAATGTGATGATGCCGGGGTTCATCAGCGGCAGCCCTGTTGACCGGCTTGAAAAAGACGCCATCAGGCTGCTTTCAGTACTCGGGCTTGAACACCGGGGGCATCACCGGCCCGGAGAGCTGTCCGGCGGCGAACAGCAGCGGGTCGCTGTTGCACGGGCCCTCATTCAGAACCCGAAGATCGTCTTTGCCGACGAACCAACGGGAAACCTTGACACTGCAACCGGCAACGAACTGTTTGAACTGCTCCTCAACCTCAACAAAACAATGGGGACAGCCTTTGTGATTGTAACCCATAATAAATCCCTTGCCGACCGTTGCACCAGGGTCCTTGAGATGTCAGACGGCAGTATCCTGCAGCACTTTACAAATCCGGTTCTTCTTCATTAGAATTACGCACGGAGGGAATATGAAGCGCAATTCCCTCACTGATTCGGGACATGAAATACAGCATAGACATAGCAACAAATTTATTCGGCAGGACTGCCTGCAAAACCGAAATATGCTCCATAACAGGATCATTTGTGATATGCCGCCGGCGCTCATGGCCCGTGCTTACGTTACCACTACGGACATTTCAAAGAGGACGATACTATGAACAAGTTAACTAATTCATCACCGTCCCCGAAATGATGTCAGTCCCCGAAATGATGTCACGAAATGATGTCTATTTAGATGCAACATGAAAGACCCCATTGGCAACTTCTTGCCAATATGTTTTGCCCGGGGCTTTGGTATATAATGGGAGGGGAAACAATATGAAAGCGCTCAATCCTGCCCAGATCCTGATCATCGGCT
>JBBIUL010000358.1:0-5221 GCA_037440265.1 Nitrospira sp.
CCGATAGCTCAGTTCTCCGTTTGTCTCCGGGGCAAAGGTAAAGATCACGTTCGCTACAGCTTCTTCCTGCTCGAGACTGAGATGAGGTTTGCCGTTCCAGGTAACTGTCGGCGCTTCTTTGAGAAGCTTCTCGTGATAATCGTCTGCCTCCCATGTCACACCGTGGGCGCCGAGGTGGCCTATGGCGGGTCCGACCGAGATAAAGCGGTTATAGAGGTTTCCGTAGTCGCGCTCCACGATAGCCAGGTTGGGCATGGTCTTGCCGGGGATTGCCTCGCACTCACCGAGTTTCCAGTCTTTGACCTCCCGTTGTGCAATCTCGCCGGGGGTGTCATGGAGAAGCGGGGCTGCGATGACGTCCTTGAACGGAGCGGGGAAATGCCTGGGCGCAATCTCGCTGAATTTCTTTGCGATGAGCTTGAAAATCTGCCAGTCCGGCTTCGATTCCCAGGAGGGAGGGACTGCAGCGTCCATGCAATTTACAAAGGAGTGCATGTCGGTGGTGTTGACGTCCACCTTCTCATACCAGGTCGCTGCCGGCAGCACGATGTCTGAGTAAAGGGTGGAGGTGTCCATGCGGAAGTTGAGATTCACGATCAGGTCCATCTTGCCTTCAGGGGCCTTGTCCCGCCACTGAATCTCCCTGACGTGTTCTTTGGCAACCTCTTTTGCCATAGCATTGCTGTTTGGGGCGCCCACGATATGCTTCAGGAAGAACTCGTGCCCCTTGGCGCTGGCTGAGATGGCATTGCCCCGCCAGATAAACCAGACCTTGGGCGAGTTCTCAGGCGCATCAGGGTCTTCAATGGCAAACTTCAGCGAGCCCTCTTTCAGCCTCTGCACAATCCGTTTTCTCACCTCTTCGTCAGTTTTTGCGCCGTCGTTCATTGCCGCTTCGACGATTTTTGCAGGACTCTCATTGAACTGCGGGTAAAAAGGCAGCCACCCGAGCCGTACTGCCTTTACATTAAAGTCAGCGGTGTGGACCGGCATTCCCTTGCCTTCTCTTGGCTTGAAATAGTCCACAAAACTCCGGTCATAGCGCCACTGGTCGGAATGGATGTACCAGAAACTGGGTGTATTCTGAAGACGGGAGGGTTTTACCCAGTCATGTGCCATGGCAATTGAGGTCCAGGATGCAAGCGGAACAACCTTCTCCTGGCCGACATAGTGGGCGAGGCCGCCACCATTTTTCCCCACAGACCCGGTAAGGATCAGAGAGGTGATGCCTGCGCGATAGATGAGGTCACTGTGGTACCAGTGGTTGATGCCTGCGCCGACGATCATCATGTTCCGGCCTTTTGTCTTCTCCCCGTTGTCAGCCCATTCGCGGGCTATTTTGATGACCGTATCCGGGCTGATGCCGGTATACTTCTCCTGCCATTTCGGGGTGAAGGGCTTGTCTTCACGGTATCCTTTCAGAGGGTCTCCGCCCCCGGCAGTTACGCCAAGCTGTGCGGCAAGGAGATCAAAGACAGTGACGACCATCTCCTCTCCCTTTGTGGTGGCAATCCTCTGCGCAGCCACTTCACGCACTGTTTCTCCTGAACCCTCAAAGAAGAACCTGACGCTGCAGGTGGTCCCGGCCGGGCTGGAAAGCCTGCAATCAATGTCAGTGCCGTCAACCACGTCTTTCATATCAAGGTTCCAGTTGCCCTGCCTGGAGCTGTACCTGAAACCCATGCTCCCCCCGGGTATCCTTACACTGCCGGCTTCATCTGAAACGCAGAGTACCCAGTCCGCATGCTCAAGACCCGCTCCCCTGGCGATCTCGCCTGCCCTGAGAAAGTCTCCGGGCACATAGACATCGCCCTCCTTTTTGAGTTTTACGAGGAAAGGCATGTCGGTATATTTCCGGGCATACTCTTCGAAGTATGGAGTTTTTCTGTCGAGATAATACTCTTTCATGATGACGTGATTGACCGCCATCCAGAAGGCGCCGTCATGCCCCTGTTCCACAGGGAGCCAGGCATCAGCGAACTTGCTCGCCATGCTGTAGTCCGGCGAAAGGACCAGGACCTTTGCCCCCCGGTAGCGTGCCTCAGCCAGGTAGTGGGCATCGGGGGTCCTCGTCATGGGAACATTTGAGCCGCAGAGGGCAATATAACCGGCATTGAACCAGTCGGCTGATTCATTTACATCTGTCTGCTCACCCCAAACCTGGGGCGATGCTGCCGGGAGGTCGCAGTACCAGTCATAGAAACTCATGGCAACCCCGCCAAGGAGCTGAAGGAAACGGGTCCCTCCTGCATAGCTGATCATGGACATGGCAGGGATCGGCGAAAATCCCACAACACGGTCAGGACCGTATTTCTTTGCTGTGTAAGCAGTCGAGGCAGCGATGATCTCTGCAGCCTCATCCCATTTCGCCCTCCTGAATCCACCCATGCCGCGTCTGCTCGTATATGCCTTGCGCGACTCAGGATTCTCAACGATGCTCTGCCAGGCGTCCACAGGGTCAGCATGACGCGACTTTGCTTCTCTCCAGAGATCAAGAATCTTTCCGCGGACATAGGGGTACTTTACCCGGAGAGGACTGTAGAGATACCATGAGGAGCTGATTCCTCTCTGGCAACCGCGAGGCTCATGGTTGGGTATATTACTGTTAAACTGGGGATAGTCGTTTGCCTGAAGCTCCCATCCGACGATCCCGTCCTTTACATGCACCATCCAGCTGCAGCCGCCGGTGCAGTTGACGCCGTGGATGCTCCTTACGACCTTGTCATATTGCCACCGGTTCCGGTAAAACTCCTCCCAGTCTCTTGCATCCGGGCTATAATTATCCTTAATCCGATCTGGAGCCATTATCTGATCCTCCTTTTATATAGACTGAAAACCCCCATGACTACGCCGAAAAAGGCGATCCCGGCCCATGGGAAGAAATGGGGTGTGTCTTCTTTCTTGCTGAGTGCGGCATCTTTTGCAAAGACTATGAGGGCTTTGATCTCATCCTCTGTCATGGGCCTGACTTCGTACATCTTCTTCATACCGGCGTAAGGAGGGCTCTGAAGGACTGCCATCATCCCTTCCTCACCCATATTCGTGTACATGTCGGTGAGATCAGGGCCCCAGTTGCCTCCGCGGACACCTGGATACCGGAGCGCATGACAGGCAACACAGGGGGCCCCTCTCCTGGTGAAATTCTGTTCTCCCGTGAAGAGCGCCTTCCCCTTCCTGAGCAGTTCGGCAGAGACAACGGTCTCCTCCTGCCGGGGGCCCTCTTTTGCAGTCTCAGCATTGGCTGTGGAGACAGCAACACAGAGAAACAGCAGTCCGGACAAAAAAACAGCTGCTTGAAACCTCTTCCTCATCATGATCCTCCTTTTCATTATTAGTGCAGTTATGAACACTCTCATTCCATCTGTCTTCATTTGCAGGCACTCTCCTCCATCATCTTTTTATCAACGGATGAAAGATGATACTCATGGGAAAAGGCCCCGGCCGGTTCCTTGAGGAAAAAAAGACAGAACAGGAACGTAACAAATGCAGCAGAGCCGATGAGCAGGAAAAACTGGTTGTCGGTCAGGACAGTATACGCTGTGGTAAAGACGACAGCGCCCACGCTGCCATAGGCCCCTGCATACCCTGCCACATTTCCTGTGATCCGTCTCTTCACAAATGGTATCAGGGCAAAGGTCGTCCCGCAGCCGCCTGTGACAAACAAGGCGCATATCAGCACGACCAGGACTGCAGCTGCCAGGGGCCATTCAGGGCCTATCAGCCCCATCAGCACAAACCCGCCTGTCACTCCTCCGAGATAAATCAGGTGAGCTGACTTCCTTGTGGGCATCCTGTCAGACACGTAACCACCCAGGGCCCTTGAAAAAAAGTTCAGAACCGCAAACATTGAACCGAAGAGGCCGGCCATAACCGGACTCAGGTGAAATACCTTCTGGAAAAAGTAGGGAAGCATTGATATGACGGCAAGCTCCGCACCGAATGTTACAACATATGATGCGCAGAGCGTGCCGACCTGCATAAACTGGTAGCGGTCATCCTGAGGCACGCCTTTTTTCAATATAGGCACATTGACTCTAAGAAGCGCTATCACCTGATAGAGCACCCCGGCCGCTATTAATGCATAGAAAATATATGCGGTATCAGGGGTGATATAGCCCTTTTTCGTTACTGTTCTGACAAGAAGGGAAAGCACTCCCATTATGGGTATGGTCCAGAGGATTGCAACAACCAGATCGCCCCAGGTGGAAACTTCAATTGCCGCGGCCTTTCTCGATTTGGGTCTGACGGAGCCAACGGGGCCGTCGGTTATGGCGAACCAGTAATAGATGCCGTACAAGAACATTGCAACGCCGCTCAGGGCTATTGCCCATCTCCAGCTGTCCAGGATGCTGAGTGCGATAAACGGCAGGGTTATTGCAGCCAGGGATGAACCCCAGTTGCCGAGACCTGCCTCAACGCCCTGGGAAAAGCCTGCATCTCTGGGCTTGAACCAAAGGGAGGTCATGTGAATGCCTACGACAAACCCTGTGCCGACCGCGCTCAGGATCAGCCTTGCGGCCAGCATCTCCCCGTAAGACGTAGCAAAGGCAAACCAGATGCAGGGGACGGCCATTGACCACATCACCAGGCAAAAGGTCTTCCGCGGACCTATCCTGTCAGAGATCATACCAATTACAACGCGGGCGGGAACCGTCAAGGCAACATTGCAGATGGCAAGCACCTTGAGCTGATCCAGCGTGAATCCTGTGTCCTTGATGATGGTTGACACAAGCGGCGCCATGTTGAACCATACATAGAATGTCAGGAAAAATGCGATCCATGTCTTGTGAAGGGCCGCGATCTCAGCCCTGCCAAAGGCAAGCAGGTCTTTCCACCCCATTCGTTCGCTTTTACAGGTATCCTTCATACCTCACCTCCAGTAATGCTTATCTTTATTGGTCCCGGATTCAACAGAACCAATCCCCTTACATCACAACCCCAGGAAATATTACGATCA
This sequence comes from Nitrospira sp., assembly GCA_037440265.1. Lineage (GTDB taxonomy): Bacteria > Nitrospirota > Thermodesulfovibrionia > Thermodesulfovibrionales > UBA6898 > JBBIUL01. Next base: position 4,958 of record JBBIUL010000358.1, read on the forward strand.
GCAATGCATTACCAGCACCGGACACGATGCATGCCTGACCAGATATGCGCTTACACTGCCAAGAACCATTTCGTCCAGGAGGCCCCCTCCGCGCTTTGCCACGACGAGCACATCAGGCAACTTTGACTTCGCTGCCTCAATGATCATCTTGCGCGGGTCGCCGACAGCGATGATAATATCAGCCTCAAGCCCCTGGTCCACGACCCAGCTGCCGACGGTCTTCAGGTCATCCTCTCGTCGCTCGCAGAGCTTCCTGAAGCTTTC
>JBBIUL010000359.1:0-1663 GCA_037440265.1 Nitrospira sp.
TGGTACACCCTTACGAATGATTCCTGGGTCGCATCTTCGGCATCTCCATCATTACCCAGGAACCTCAAGCAAAGATTAAACACCGAACGTTGATGTCTTGCATAGAGAACCTCGAAAGCCTTTTCATCGCCTTTCTTGATGAGTTTCATCAAGGCAATATCGGTATCCATTTTGATCGGCCTTACAGAGATGGATTTACGATGCTGCTTTCTGTGCCCTCGGCTGACCGGATCATAACCTTACGGCCTGCCACATGAATCCTTCCCTCAGCAAACAATTGTATTGCATGAGGGTAAATCTTATGTTCGAGTTTCAGGATCCGCTGGGAAAGGGACTCCTCAGTGTCATCGTCGAACACAGGGACAGCCGCCTGAATGATAATCGGTCCTGTGTCCATTCCTTCGTCAACAAAATGAACCGTACAGCCGGAGATCTTGACCCCGTAATCAGCCGCCTGTTTTTGTCCATGGAGTCCGGGGAACGATGGCAGAAGCGCCGGGTGAATATTCATAATCCTGTTCGGGAACGCATCCACCAGCGGCTTCCCGATGATCCGCATGAAACCGGCGAGCACAACAAGTTCAATCCCTCTCGTCCGCAGTTCTGCTGCGACAGCATCATAGTACGCATCTTTTGAGGCAAACTGCTTTGGGGACATGACTGAATATTCGATGCCATGTTTTTTCGCCCTTTCGATCGCATACGCTTCTGCATTATCCGTAATCAACAGGCATATCTCAGCCTGAAGTCTCCCAGCCTCAATGGAATCGATGATTGCCTGGAAATTAGAGCCCCGTCCTGATGCTAATACGCCTGTTTTGAGCTGTGCCATCAGTCTTCCCCCTATTTCAGTGCTGTTCCGTCAAACGGGCAGTAGCTCCATCCGTTTTCCATGGTTTTTTTGCATTTTTCGCATGTTCTCTTCACGCTTTTTGAGTCGTACAAATCAACATTCTGTCCATCGATCAGGATTGTCTCGACAAATGAAAGGACAACAAAAATCCGTTCGTTATTTCCCATGATTTCAACCGGCGACATAAAAAAACCGATCCTGTCGAGGTGCATGCTGTGGGAATATCCTTCTATGATCTCACCGTCACGGAAAATAACGGTAACGAATTTCCCAATGGTCTTTCTCGGTCTTGGGGGATTGTCCTTGATATGATCGTGCATCTCCTTATTGCCTTCAAGTCTTTTTACAAAAAAGACCGCCTTGAGGTCATCCGTCAGAACCTTCCTGGTATCAGAAGAGCCCAGCATATGCACGTGAAACGACTCCCTGCTGGGAAGAAAATCACCAGTTGTTCCCTTCAGCAGGGCGCCGTCCTTCTTCTTTACCACCACTTTGTTAATCATGCGTAAACCTCATGCACCCCCGGGGACTGATTCCTTTCATGAGAAAATGTATTGCCAAATCCCGGCTGTTCTGCTACATTACCATGCAGCAGGGAAATTATGGAAAATTATACCTGTCCAAAGTGCAATAAAACAACATATACGGCCCGGCGTGACACGGTCAATGTCTGTCCTTACTGCGGACTGGAAAAGCTGATCATATTCAACCCGAGGATATTCAGCCTTGAACATAATTTATCGCATGCAAAAGTCCTCTTTGAAAGAAGAACCAATGATTTTCATGTTGAGACTGACAGACGGGCGGACA
>JBBIUL010000360.1:0-2142 GCA_037440265.1 Nitrospira sp.
TTTAAGTTCGATGATGTTCAAGCGGTCAGGGAAAGTCTTCCTGATATAATCCGGCGAGTCATCGGTTGAACCATTGTCAACGACAATTAACTCATAATCGTTATATGTCTGTGCAAGCAATGCTTTTATACATTCTTCGATCAGGAGTTTGCCGTTATAATTCAAAATAATAACAGAAACCCTGGGGGGTTTATCATTATTCATGCAGCATATGACAGGTATTCTGCAACTGCTTCTTTCCAGTTGCGAAGTTCCCCGATGCCTTCAAGTTTCAGAAAGGTATTTTCAAGGACAGAAGAGGCAGGCCGCTTTGCCGGCCTGTTGATCGCTTCAGAAGTGACAGGGATAATTTTTTTCGTTACCCCTTTATATGAAGCTATTGCAACAGCAAAGTCGTACCATGTGCAACTGCCGGTATTGACAATATGATATATCCCGTATCCTTTCCCGATAAGTTCCCTGAGTTTCAGTGCCAGGTCAACGGTATATGTGGGACATCCTTTCTGATCATTCACAACAGAGATGCTGTCACGTTCGGAGAGCAGGCGCAGGATTGTGTCAACAAAATTTCTTCCGCTGCTTCCATACAACCAGGATGTCCTGACGATATAGAATCTGTTTGTCAGGGCTTTCACAAACTCTTCACCCATCAGCTTCGAAAGGCCATACCTGTTTATCGGATTCGTCGCATCCCATTCATTATAGGGAGCTCCCCTGCTGCCGTCAAAGACATAATCAGTACTTATATAGACCACCGGACATTTAATATCTTCGCATACCATCGCAATGTTCCGCGTGCCGATGCCATTCACCAGGTATGCTTTTTCGACTTCCGACTCACAGCGGTCCACATCCGTAAACGCCGCAGCATGGATAAGGAAATCAGGTCGTACAGCTCTTATTCGCTCATTGACTGTATCGATCGAAGTAATGTCAAGATCCTTATGCATGAACCCGACAATATCAGTATCTCTGAAAACCCGCTGTATATCACTCCCCAGCATCCCTCCTGCTCCGGTCAGGGCAATCCTCATTATGTTTCCCTGCCGTATTGCATCCTGTAGTAATCAAGATATTCTCCGGAAACGATCCGGCTCCACCACCGCCTGTTTTCAATATACCAGTCAACGGTATCAGCGAGTCCTTTTTCAAAACTGACTTCGGGCTTCCAGCCAAGCTCTTGTTCAATCTTGGATGGATCAATGGCATAGCGTCTGTCATGTCCCAGTCTGTCTTTTACATAAGCAATTAAATGAAAAAAGACATCTTCGTTCTTCCCGGTTTTTTTTGCAATTAAGCTAAGGAGGTTTTTAATAATATCGATATTATGCTGTTCATTATTTCCGCCGATATTGTAAATGTCTCCGGCCTTTCCTGCATGAAATACTGTATCAACAGCACTGCAGTGGTCTTTCACATGTATCCAGTCACGCACATTCATTCCGTCGCCGTAAACCGGGATTGCCTTTCCCTCAAGGGCATGATAAATGACGAGTGGTATGAGTTTTTCGGGGAACTGGTACGGCCCGTAGTTGTTCGAACACCGTGTGATGAGGACATCCATACCGAATGTTTCAAAATAAGACCTCACCAGCAGGTCTGCTGCTGCCTTGCTTGCAGCATACGGGCTGTTTGGCGTAATCGGAGACTGTTCGGTAAAGAGGCCTGCATCAAGAGAACCGTATACTTCGTCAGTGGATACATGAAGCATCCGGCACCGCCTCTTTTTTGCGGACTCAAGGAGGTTTTGCGTGCCGATGATGTTTGTCTGAAGAAAAGGATAGGAATCGAGAATGCTCCTGTCGACATGGCTCTCAGCCGCAAAATTGATTATGGCATCAAAAGAAAGGTGATCGAGCAGACGCCTGTCGCATATATCACCTTTTATAAACTGGTAACTCGGGAGGTTTTCAATATCCTGCAGGTTCTCGAGGTTGCCGGCATATGTTAATTTGTCAAGATTGACCACCGAATGTTCAGGATATTTAAAGAGGATGTGTCTTATGAAGTTTGAGCCGATAAATCCCGCGCCTCCTGTGACCAGTATCTTCATGGCTCAATGACAAATGGTGAGTCAGGATTGTTTTCATACCTGACCTCATCGACCGGTAAAGTTTTCCTTTCACCCTTATAAAGTCTGTC
>JBBIUL010000361.1:0-1792 GCA_037440265.1 Nitrospira sp.
GCCGTAACCGCCGCCGTCAAGGATGGGGTTGAATGCAGGGCCGCGGCCGAGGTTCTTCAGCCGGTAGCCTTCGCCCCAGAGCACCATGTTCGGAAGGAGCGTGAGGTTGACGTCGCTGTACGTATCCGGTGTGGTGTCTGTGCTGAATACGTGGATCCATGCGCCGTCAGCATAACGTTCATTGGTCTCGGCATCCATAATATTCTGGTACGGGTTTTCCCGTGAGCCGTCCCCTGAGTCGGGGTTATCCTGGTTGACATATATCATGTCTGCAAAATGGTCCGGGTCGTCCTTTGCGTTTTCGATGGTGGCAATGTGCCTGTCACGGATGACCTTCTCGGTCATGCGCTCCTTAAGCGTCCTGGTACCTTTGCCGAACGCAAAGGCGTCTTTTATCCCTTCAAACGGGTTCTTGCCGCTGAACAGGTTGGTGAGTGAAAACGGGATGTCAAGGTATGCGCCAAAGAAGGCGTCTGTACCGCGCTCCTTGTCGTTTCTGACCTCAAGGTTTACGTTCAGCGCCTTCGCAGGCCTGATCTCTCCCCTGAGCCGCCAGCCGAACAGGTTGCCGGCGATGTCAGAGTCATACCAGTAGCCGCCTGCAAATGCGCGGGTTTCTGCTACATTGGAGATGCCGGGGATGAGAAAACCGACTTCTGCGTCGATGCCGCCGAGCGCTTCTTCATATCCCTTATGCACCAGCAGCGATGTGGAGGCGAACTCATACTCATCAAGGTCTGCCAGGCGCTTCTTCCTCGAGCTGATCGGGAGATATGCGTTTGCCCTTACGTCAAGTTCGTGAGAGAGTGCCTCAAATCCGACGCCAAGCTGGTGGTACCGCTTTTTGTTGTCGCTGCGCATGGTGTCATAAAAGAGGTTGCCGCCGAATATCCATGAATCGTTCCTGTAGAGGCCGCGGTAGCCGATACCGAGGTTCTGTTCGTTCTCGGATCCGTCCGAAAGCCTGCCGTTGATGTTCAGGTAGATGAGCTGTTTGCTCGTCCCCGTCATCGGGAGGAACAGATCGAGCGATGCATCAAACTGGCTGTCGCTTCCCCCGTAGCTCACTCCTGGCCTGATCTGTGCCTGCCATGGGTTTGCTCCCCATGCAATTGTTCCGGGCAGCATCATGACGATGACAGCCCAACTGACGAACAACCTGAAAAAATTTGCTTTCCTGCTCATAACTCCTCCTTTAAAAAAATAAAAATTGAATACAAGACATCTCTGTTTTATGCGTTTCGATTTGTTCATAGGTTGGCGTAAAAAGATGAACGTTTATATGTTGTAGCATTTTCCCCATGCGTATTATTAGAAAAACTGACTGAAAAGCATTAGTTTTTGAGTTAAGATTTTTATACTCCTATATGTGTTAAATGTCAAGAAAAAAATGAAAAAAGTCAAAAAAAAGCCCTTAGAAGCAATCCGGGATGAGACATGAGTTGCTTTGATGTGGGGACCTGCCTGCCTACATGCCGAGCGCCTCTCTTGTCATGCGCTCCGCCGTCTCGAACACAGCCTTTTTTCCTTCTTCGGTCCTTGCCTCGATATAGAATCTGACCTTTGGCTCTGTCCCTGATGGCCGTATCATCAGCCATGAGCCGTCGTCAAAGACGAGTTTTGTTCCGTCTACGGTAATAACATCCTTTATGGTTCTGCTCTGTCCGCCGATCTGAACAGGAGTCCCTTTGGTATATTTTTCTTTTAGCACGGAAAGTTTTTTCAGAAGGGGCTCTCCGACAAGAGAACGGTCAACGGATATGCCGGAACGGTCAGGATAGTAATAGCCGAA
>JBBIUL010000362.1:0-1541 GCA_037440265.1 Nitrospira sp.
CCTGGTGCCTTCTCCGGGGTACCCTGTGTATCCGATCAGCGTCCTTTTTGCCGGCGGAGAAAGCCATATCATGCCCCTGAAGGAAGAAAACAGCTTTCTCCCTGATTTCAGCGCAATCCCACAGAGGACCCTGATGAACACCAAGCTCATGTTCATCAACTATCCCAATAACCCCACCTCGGCAATCGCTCCAAAAGAATTCTATGAGGAAGTGATCAAGCTCGCCGACAAATACAATATCATCGTCTGTCATGACGCTGCCTACAGCGAGATATACTTCGACGATGAGAAGCCACTCAGCTTTATGGAAATAGACGGGGCGAAAGATGTCGGGATTGAATTCCACTCACTCTCAAAAACCTATAATATGACCGGATGGAGGATAGGGTTTGCCGTCGGCAACAAAGACGTCATTGCCGGGCTCGGCAAAATAAAGACCAACCTTGACTCCGGGGTGTTCCAGTCTATTCAGGAGGCATCAATCACAGCCCTCGAAACAGACGATACCTTTCTGGCAGACATCAGAAAGACCTATCAGGAGAGGAGAGATATCCTCTATAAGGGCCTGAAGGATATCGGTCTCGGCCTCGCAAAACCGAGTGCGAGTTTTTATCTGTGGGTAAAGGTTCCGGCCGGCTTTGATTCATCAGGCTTCACTGCACATATCCTTGATAAAGCCGGTGTTCTGTCGACCCCCGGAAGCGGCTTCGGCGCACCGGGTGAAGGGTATGTCCGTTTCGCCCTGACTGTTCCAGCCGGGAGGATAAAAGAGGCAGTTGAGAGGATCAAGAAAGCCCTTTAAGGGCTGCAGGAACAGAAACAGCAGAGGCGCACCCGGATATTGCACGTTTCTTTTGACTTTTGTTTCTGTATTCCTTCATTTTTTTGTTTATGGCAAAGGCATATATCGGGATCGGTTCAAACCTTGGAAACAGGCATGCCAACTGCACGGAGGCTGTAGAGCTCCTCAGAAAAAACACCATTGATGTTACCCGGCAGTCTGCTATGCATGAGACCAAACCCTGGGGTGTCGTCAAACAACCCGCGTTTATCAATATGGCGGTCGAGATTGAAACAGACCTCACCCCTCTTCGCCTCCTCAGTATTCTCAAAAAAATCGAGACTGCAATGGGAAGGGAAGACACGTTCAGGTGGGGCCCCCGCATTATCGATCTTGATATCCTTTTGTATGACGACCTTCTGGTAAATGAACCCGGACTCGTGATCCCGCATCCTTTTATGCATGAACGTGATTTTGTTCTGAAGCCCCTTTCGGAAATCGCCCCGGAGAAGGTGCATCCCCTGTTAAAAAAGACCATCCTGCAGCTCATGGAGAACCGTGGGAAAAATTAACCGGCAGCCCGGACACAGAGATGGCATAGCGCCAATGCCTGTTAAGGTTCTGATATTCGGTCTCGGCAACCCCCTGTACGGAGACGACGGGTTAGGGAGCGCTACCATACAAATGCTCTCTGAAAAGTACCGGATGCCTGATACGGTAAGACTTATCGACTCAGGCGATCTGACCGACCTCCTGGACT